>JBDSSU010000237.1:0-7743 GCA_039928635.1 Opitutaceae bacterium
CTTTCGATGCCGAAGGCCAACTGAAAGATCCGCGAAGCCAAAAATCCGTCAATGCGGTTGCGGCGGGTTTGTTCCAGCTGGCGCAGCGCCTCGGCTAACTGATTAGGGTTTTCGGCCGCCGTTTAGAGGGTGATTGCGTAGGTTTTCCCATGCCTGCGGGCTTGCCGGGGTGCGGCGCGCTCCTCAGCGTCCTGCCTTTCATGAAAAAAGCGCTCATCACTGGCATCACGGGTCAAGACGGTTCCTATCTCGCCGAGCTGTTGCTCGAAAAAGGCTATGAGGTCCATGGCGTGATTCGTCGTGCTTCGACCTTCAACACGAGCCGGATCGACCATCTCTACCGTGATCCCCATGTGAATGGCGTGCGCCTTCATCTGCACTACGGAGACCTCGCTGATTCCGTGCAGATGGTGAAGCTGCTCTACCAGCTTCAACCGGACGAAATCTATAATCTCGGTGCGCAATCGCACGTGCGAGTCTCGTTCGACGTGCCGGAGTATACGGGCGATATCGTCGGTCTCGGTGCGCAACGGATCCTCGAGGCGATCCGCGAGGCCGATCTCGTGAAGAAATGCCGCTATTACCAAGCTTCGTCCTCCGAAATGTTCGGCAAGGTCCAGGAAGTTCCCCAAACCGAGAAAACCCCGTTCTGGCCGCGTTCACCCTACGGTTGCGCGAAGATGTATGCCTATTGGCTCACGGTGAATTATCGCGAGAGCTACAATCTCCACGCGAGCAACGGCATCCTCTTCAACCATGAGAGCCCGCGCCGCGGTGAGACGTTCGTCACACGCAAGATCACCCGGGCGGCGACCCGGATTAAAATGGGTCTCCAGGATTCGATCTATCTCGGCAACCTCGATGCGCAGCGCGATTGGGGCTACGCAAAGGAGTACGTCGAGATGATGTGGCTGATGCTGCAGCAGGACAAACCGGACGACTACGTCGTGGGCACGAATGAGACGCACAGTGTGAAGGAATTTTGCCAGGTGGCATTCGGTCACCTCGACTTGGACTGGGAGAAGTACGTGAAGTACGACCAGCGCTATGAGCGTCCGGCGGAAGTGGAGTTGCTCATCGGCGACCCGGCGAAGGCGAGAAAGCAGCTCGGTTGGGAGCCGAAGGTCCGTTTCAAGGAATTGGTGAAGATCATGATCGACCACGATCTTGAGCTGGCAAAACAGGAACTGCAGATCAGCCGGCTGCCGAAGGCATGAGAAAAAATAGCGAGTAGCGGGTAGTGGGTATCGAGCATCCGAAAGCTGATTCCGCTGTCTGTTCTACTCATTACCCGCTACGCGCTACTCGCTCCCGATTATGAAACTCTATATCGCAGGCCATAACGGCATGGTCGGAAGCGCATTGGTCCGCCGGTTCTCGAGCGAACCGGGGACGACCCTGTTGTTGCGCACGCGAAAACAGCTCGACCTGACTTCGCAAAATGCGGTGGAGACTTTTTATGGGGCTGAGAAGCCGGATGTCGCGATCATCGCCGCCGCGAAGGTCGGCGGAATTCACGCGAACAACACCTATCCGGCCGAGTTTCTTTACGAGAATCTCGCGATCGCCGCCAATGCCATCAACGCCGCTTTCAAGACGGGCGTGAAGCGGCTGCTCTTTCTCGGGAGCTCCTGCATTTATCCGAAGCACGCGCCGCAGCCGATGCCCGAGGATTGTCTGCTCACGAGTTCGCTGGAGCCGACAAACGAAGCCTACGCGATCGCCAAGATCACCGGCCTCAAGCTGGCGCAGGCTTATCGGAAGCAGTACGGCGTCCTTTTCCATTCGGCGATGCCGACGAATCTCTACGGCCCCGGGGATAATTATCATCTGCAGAATTCGCACGTGTTGCCGGCGCTGCTGCGGAAGTTTCACGAGGCGAAGGAGGCGGGTAAGCCTGAAGTTGTCGCCTGGGGAACCGGGACTCCCAAACGCGAATTCCTCCATGTCGACGATCTCGCCGACGCCTGCGCCTTTCTGCTCACGCTCGATAACCCGCCGGATTGGGTGAATGTGGGAACGGGTACGGACGTTACGATCAAGGAACTCACGGAGACGGTTGCCGCTGTTACCGACTATGCCGGCAAGATTACGTGGGACGCCACGAAGCCGGACGGCACCCCGCGCAAGCTGATGGATGTCTCACGGCTCGCGAAGCTCGGATGGAAGGCGCGGGTAAGTTTGCGCGAAGGCGTCGAGAAGACCTACGCCAGCTTCCTGGCGGAGAAAGCCGCCGGTCAGCTACGGGGCTGATTGGGTAGCACGGGCATCTTGCCCGTGGGCTCGGAACACGGGCAGGATGCCCGTGCTACCTGCAGACTCACCGACCTGTCCTTGCTACAGAGGGTCTTTCTGTCCGTTCAGGGTGCGGCGTAGTTCGGTGAGATCGGTTTGTTGCGCACTGAAGATATCCTCCGGGAAAGTCCGCAGACGAAAAAGTTCGGCCTGAGTCCCGGATCCGCCCTTCGCGTTGAGTTCGAGACCGGCGAGGTATTGGAGGCGGAGATTGCGGTCAAAGTTGATCTCCGCTTTTTCGAGCCAGCTTTTGAGTTGGGAGTATCGACCCGCGTACGTGCCGAGCAACTGAACGGCCGAGCCAAGTCGGGCGTTGGTCAGCGCCTCCTGGACACGGCTGTGGTCCGGTCGGGAGAGACGGGCCTGCAACGCGTCGACGTCAACCTTCAGTGCTTCCGCCTGGCCGAGCATCACGGTGTCGTAACCCGTGCCTTCATCATCGTTCGCCCAGATCGTCGCTTGGGGGAAAACGGAAAAGAAAGTGGCGATCTCGCTCTGGACCACCTCGCGACTGGATTCGTAAAGCGGCACCCACTGGGTGACGAGCCCGCCGGGATTCAGGCGCGCGCGGCACAGTTTGAAATATTCCTGGGAGTAGAGGACCGCCGATCCCTTCACCCACGGGTGAATCGGGTCCGAGGTGATGATGTCGAATTTCTCCTGGGTCGTGGCAATGAAATGGCGGGCATCGTCGTACACGACCTCGACCCGCGGATCGTCGATCACGTTGTTATTTTCCTTTTTAAAGTACGTCGACACCACGCGCGGAATGGTCGGCTCGATGTCGCAAATGACGATGCGTTCAATCGAAGGATACAGGACGAACGAGCCCGCGGTGACTCCCGCGCCGCAGCCGACGATGAGCACGGATTTCGGGTTGGGGTGGAGAATGGCGGGGATGTGCCCGAGCATTTTCTGCAACCGCATATCCAGCTCGATACTCGAGGCCTCGGTCTTGCCGGCGACGTGAAAGAAGCGGGCGCCCCCGGGCGTCTCGGAAACGGCGACCGAAGAGTTCATGCCCTCGCCGAAGAAAAGCGGGGAAGCGCCATAGTTGGTGGTCGCGACCTGACGGCCGTAGGCGACGAGTTGCCAGGGAATCCGCGGCAGGTGCGGTGCAAAAGACAACACCAGCGCACCCACTGCCGCGGCGGCGATCCCACCGATCATCCGGGGGACAAAGACCAGCACGGCGCTGGCGATGGTGAGAGCGACCAGGACCTGCTGGGCCTGTTGTGTTCCCAATTTCGGAATGAGTACAAGGCTCGCCCCCGCTCCGCCGAGGATGGCGCCGATGGTGTTCGCGGAATAGGCCCGGCCCACGGTGCGTCCCGCGTCCTGACCCGGGGTGGCGATCCCGGCCAGGGCGAGGGGAAAGCTCGCGCCCCAGAGCAGCGCGGCCGGGAGGATGGCCCACGCGCAACGGACGATATCCAGTTGAAAACGGATCCAGGGCGTCGCGGAGAGAGAGGGATCGATCGGCCATTCCGGTAGCCAGACGGCGATGGCGTACGCGGCCCAGGCGAGGGTCGCGGCTTGCAGCAGTTGGCAGATGCCGAGGGCCAGTCTCGGCCGGGGCGTATCGCGCGCGAAGGCGGCGCCGACACTGCTGCCGATTCCGAGCCCGGTAAGAAACACCGCGAGAATGATCGAGAAGGTGTAGACGGTCGCGCCCAGCAGAAGCGATAGGGTGCGCGCCCAGATGACTTCGGCCGCGAGGGCGCAGAGTCCCGACAAAGCAATCGAGACCAGGACAAAGCGGCTTCCCGGGGTGAGAGAGCTTTCGCGCGAGATCGGGCTTTCCTCCTGCGCGGTGTAGGGCGCGCGTCGCGCCAGCAGGACCGCGAGGACGGCAACCGCGAGGTTGATCGCCACCGCGCACCAAGTGGCCGTCGCCATGTCGTGGACACGGAGGAGATAGAATCCGGCGAGCACGCAGCCGGCGACCGCGCCCGCGGTGTTGCCGCCGTAGAAAAACCCGAGCCAGCCCACGCCGCGCGGCGTGGTTTGGATCCAGCGGGCGACGGCGGGCAGAGTTGCGCCCATCAAAATCGTCGGGGGCAGGAGACACAACACGCAGACGAAGCCGCGCAACATAATGCCCGCGAAACCGTGCCCGACCACTGAAGCGTAGAACCGGCCGACCATCGGCACGGCGAACAGGACAACAATTCCGGCGAGGGCGATGCCGACTTCAAGACACGCGTACACGCGCAGCGGGTGGCGGCGTGCCGAGATGAAACGCGGAAGGGCGAGGCTGCCGAGGCACATTCCTCCCATGAAGGTGCCGAGCAGGACGGCGAGCGACACCGCGGTAGAGCCGATCACGAGCTGCAGCAGCTGGAACCAGACGATCTCGTAGATGAGGGCCGCGCAGCCACTGCCGACAAAGAGCAGGAGAAGCAGGGGAAGGAAACGTGGGGTGGGAGTTGCGGGAGTGGGGGGCGCCATCATGCCACCTGCCATGACGAGAATAAGCCACAGGAGTTGCAAGGGATCGCAATCTACCGGTCGCGGAGTCGTTTTTACTGCTTGCGACTTTCGTGCCTCTTTGCGGCCATCCCCTCTCACCTTTTCCCATGATCGCACCCGAGACCTTCAATCACATCGAGGACATCAAGAAACGCGCCGGGCATCTGTGGAGGTTTCTTTGACGTCGAACAAAAGCAGCGGGAGATCGAGGCGATGGATGCGCAGCAGGGCGCGCCCGGGTTTTGGGAGAGCAACGAGCGCGCGCAGAAACACATCGCGAAGCTGAACAGCTTGAAGCGCGCGGTTCTGCCGGTCGTCGCGTTTCAGAAAAAAGTCGATGACCTCGCGGTCATGCTCGAACTCGTCGAACTCGCCTCGGCGGGTGAGCGCGAAACGTTTGAGCAGGAAGTCGAGACGAGTACCGCTGCGATGGGGGCGGAACTTGAAGAACTGGAAATCGCTTCCTTCCTGACCGGGCAGTTCGACGCAAACAACGCGATCCTCTCGATCCAATCCGGGGCCGGCGGCACCGAGGCAAACGACTGGGCCGACATCCTTTTTCGCATGTACAATCGCTGGGCCGAGCGACGCGGTTTCAAAGTCGAAGTGCAGGACGTCCAGGTCGGCGACCAGGCAGGTATCAGCAAGGCCACGATCCTGATCAAAGGGGAAAACGCCTACGGCTATGTGAAGGCCGAGCGCGGCGTACACCGGCTTGTGCGCATCAGCCCCTTCGATTCCAACAAACGCCGGCACACCTCGTTTTGCGCGGTCGACGTCGTGGCGGAGATCACGTCGGACATCGAAATCGAAATTCCCGAGGGCGAGATTCGCGTGGATGTTTATCGTTCTTCGGGAAAAGGCGGGCAGGGCGTCAACACCACCGACTCCGCCGTTCGCCTGACGCACATTCCCAGCAACATCGTCGTGGTCTGCCAAAACGAGCGCTCGCAGATCAAAAACAAAGCGACCGCCCTCAATGTGCTGAAATCGCGGCTCTACGAAAAGAGACTCGACGAGCAGCGCAGCGAGATGGAGCGGTTCTACGGCGAGAAGGGGGAAATCGGCTTCGGCAGTCAGATCCGCAGCTACGTTTTGCAGCCCTACCAGATGGTGAAGGATCTCCGCACTGGGGTGAGCACCAGCGACACGCAAGCCGTGCTCGACGGCGACATCGACCGATTCGTGACAGGCTGGTTGCGGGCGGGAAGCCCGCGCCACCGGAACAAAGACATTCAGATGGAAGAGTGATTCAGAGGTCAGAGGTCAGAGGCCAGAGGTCAGACGTCAGAGGCCAGAAGACAGAAGACAGAAGACAGAAGACAGAAGACAGAAGACAGAAGACAGAAGACAGAAGACAGAAGACAGAGGTGCCGCTTGCCGAATCTGATTTCCGGCCTCTGACTTCTGCCGATGCCCGACCTCTCCCACGAAACGATCCATGCTGCGCTGGGCGCACAGTCCCTTTTCGAGGACAAGTCGTGGCAGCTTTCGCCCGAAGCGTGGCCGCTGAACGCTGAGCAACACGCCCAACTGGAAAGCATCGGGGCGGCTTGTCTGGAATTCCACCAAGCGCTGGAGACGCTCTATTTGCGCTCGGCCGCTGGAAAAAATCTGCTGCGCAACAAACCACTCATCGCGCCCTGGGTGGCGGAATATCTCGATCGCGGGAAACCGGCGGCATTGGTGGCGCACGGTCGTGATTCCAAAAACCGCGGAGCTTTTCCGACGGTGTTGCGGCCGGACCTTTTGCTGACGGACGAGGGCTTCGTGATGACCGAACTTGATTCCGTCCCCGGAGGCATTGGGCTGACGGCGTTTCTGAACCGGCTCTACGGAAGTGAAACGGACCCGGCGGTGTTGGGGTACGGGGATTTGATGGTGAAGAATTTCTACGCCTCGCTCGCCGGTTTGCGACCGGAGGCGCGAAATCCTCTCATCGCCCTCGTGGTGAGCGACGAAGCGGCGACGTACCGCCCGGAGATGCTGTGGCTCGCGCATCAACTTCAGCTTCAGGGGAAGCGCGTGTTCTGCCTTAAGCCGGAAGATATTTTCCCGCTGGAAAATTCGCTCTTCTTCGATGCCGAGGGAAATCCGGAGAAGATCGATATCATCTACCGTTTCTTCGAGCTGTTCGATCTCGCCAATGTGAAGACGGAGAAATTTTTCTTCGAAGCGTGGGAAGCGGGGGAAGTCGCCATCTCGCCGCCGATGCGCGCGTTTCAAGAGGAGAAACTTACCTTTGCGCTCTTCCACCATCACCTGTTGCAAGATTACTGGGCGGAATCGCTGAGTGGTCGCGCCGTGAAATTACTGCGCGCGTTGATTCCGCCTTCCTGGGCGATCGATCCGGCGCCGTTGCCGCCGGGAGCCATTTTGGACGGACCGCGCGTCGGTGGCCGGGCGCTTTCTCATTGGCGCGAGCTGGCGGGAGCATCGCAGAAGGAGCGCGACCTCATCATCAAGATCAGCGGTTACCACGAAACCGCCTGGGGCGCGCGCAGCGTGGTGCTGGGGAGCGATTGCTCGCGCGAAGAATGGCAGCAGGGGATCGAACGCGCGGTCGGGCTGGCGCCCGCGAATCTGCATGTGTTGCAGACCTATAAAAAGCCGCGCCGGGTGCGGCACAGGGTATTCGATCGCGCGGAGCCGGGGGTAGCGCGCGAAGTCGACGGACGCTTAAGGCTCTGCCCCTACTATTTCATCGTCGACGGGCAGACTCGTCTTTCGGGCGCGCTGGCGACGTTCTGCCCACCGGACAAAAAAATCATCCATGGCATGCAGGACGCGGCGTTGTTGCCGAGCCGGGTCAGCCGATGATCGCATCCGACTCGGCGTAGCACGGGCATCTTGACCGTGAGGTCGAACCCACGGGGGGACGCCCGTGCCACTCAAGCGGACGGGCCGAATTACGCAGCGACTTGTTTGCCTCCGACGCCCGCGAGCTTGCTCGCTGCGGCGTCGAATTGGTCGAAG
>JBDSSU010000238.1:0-15071 GCA_039928635.1 Opitutaceae bacterium
AGTCGCTTCTGCAAAAGCATGCCTCGGTAGGAATGGTGGGCGATGGCGTCAACGATGCGCCCGCGATGGCAATCGCGACGGTCGGGCTCGCCATGGGCACGGCGGGCGCCGACGCCGCGATCGAGACCGCCGACATTGCGCTGATGAAGGACGATCTCGGCATGATTGCTGAAACCATCCGCTTCGGCCGTCGCACGCTTGGGATCATCCGGTTCAACGTGATCTTCGCACTGAGCCTGAAAGCGCTTTTCCTTGTCCTGACCGTCCTCGGCCAGGCGAGCCTCTGGCTGGCAATTTTGGCCGACACCGGCGCGACGCTGCTCGTCGTGGCCAATGCCCTCCGTCTGCTGCGGGCCTGAGCCTGCTCCCGGTCAGGGAGGAGCGACTTCGGATGAACGGCCGATCTGCGGTGACAGGAAGCGCCGAGGCGACGGCTTTAATCGCAATGGATCGTTAGGGAATGTTTGCGCGGGTGGAGATCGCGCAGCGATATGGCCGCCCATAAATGGGGCGCTCCGGACGGGGCGGAGCTGAAAGAGTTCGAGCGGCAGCGAGCGTCGCCGGTTTAACGTCGGGCGAAAAAATTGGCGCCGGAACTTTTTGACCGCATCGGAAAACGAGAAGGCCTTCTGCGCTACCGAAAGTTCGGTAGATGCCTGGGTTTGCCGGTCGCGACAGGTCGTGTCTTTTTTCTCTCAGGAGCAACGAAACCTACTCGGAGGAATCACACCATGGACACTGCCACAGTTTCGGAACAACCGGTCCTCATCACGCTGGAGCAGGCCGCGCAACGGCTCGCGATTTCACGGCGCACACTGGAACGGCTCATCGCGGCGGGGGAATTCCCCTCGCCTTTCAAAATCGGCCGCGCCTCGCGTCTCGCGACTGCGGATATCGACTCCTACTGCGCCGAGCTGCGCTCACGTCGTCCGCAAAACAACGAGGTGCGCCATGGTTAGTTTTCTCTTCCAACACAAACGGGGCGATCGCAGATCACCGCTGTGGTCGGCACGCGTGCGGCTCGCCGGCTGGCTCAAGCCGCGCGAGTTTCCCCTCCACGTCCGGGACAAGCGGGTGGCACAGCAAAAGCTCGCTGAGCTGATCGTGGATTTGGAACGGGAAGCCGCGGGTGTCGGCACCCCACGGATCGAGCGCAATGCCGCCCAGACACCGCTGGCCGAACATCTCAATGCTTTCGCCGACGACGCGCGGGACGCGGGACGCCGCCGGAACACGATTGTGAAGTACGAGCAGGGATTGCTGAAACTCTGCAAGCGGTGCCGTTGGCTGACACTGCGCGACGTCACCGAGGATAGCTTCATTGCGTGGCGGAAACGAAGCGGACTCAGCCCCAAGACGGTCAACGATGACCTCAGCATCATGCGGATTTTTCTGAACTGGATGAAACGCCGCCGGCTGATTGTTACGAACCCACTGCAATTTGTGCAGAAGGTGCACAACGATTCGCCCGGCAACTTCCGGCGGGCGCTGTCGCTCGACGAAATCAAGCGTCTGCTCGAAGTCGCGCCGACCTACCGCGCGACGATTTACCAAATGGTCCTCTACACGGGGTTGCGGCGGAACGAACTGAACGGCCTTAAGTGGGGCGACTTTGATTTCAGTGTCACGCCGACGACCCTCCGCGTCCCGTCCTCACTCTCGAAGAACCGCAAGGAGTCGACGCATTCCCTGCGGCCGGAGCTGACGGCGACCTTGCTGCAATTCCGGCCAGCGGAAGCAAGCACCAGCGACTGGGCTTTCCGCGGGCAGGTGCCAAAGATGCCCGCGATCAAACGCGATCTTGGGAAAGCAGGGATTCCGTTCGAGGACGAGCGCGGACGGCGCGTCGACTTGCACGCCATGCGGACGACCTTCGGCACGTTGCTGTCGGCGAGCGGCGTTTCTCCGCGCGTTGCCATGGAGCTCATGAGGCACAGCGACCTGAAGCTCACGATGAAGGTTTACACCGACGCTTCGCAGTTGCCGCTGATCGCCGAGGCGGCGCGGTTGCCTTCCTTCAACCTGCCGGGGGTGACCGTACCCCAGAAAACTTACGAAACTGCGGAAAGGTCAAAAGAGGCGGTCGAAACGCCTCCCAGAGGAGAAACCGGTCCTCGTGCACACTTTTCCACTGATGAAAACCTAGCACCCAGCGAGGCCGCTGCGCTGGAAACCAGCGGAAACGGAGACGCAGCGGACGCCGATTTACCTCTGAAAACAGCCACGCAAAGCAGCGGTTGCGGCGTTGAAGAGTCTACGCCCTCCAAGCCGGCTAACGACACAGCGCCCGTCACACTCGCGGGGGTCGTTTTGGGGGTTCAGCGGTCGGAAGGCGTCGCGCCAAGTCGCGCAGAGCAACTTTCGCAAGTTGCATCGCCTGTCGCGTTTAGACATGAAAAAACCGCTGAAGTCGCCTCCAGCGGTTTGGTCAAAATGGAGCGGGCGAAGAGACTCGAACTCTCGACGTCTACCTTGGCAAGGTAGTGCTCTACCAACTGAGCTACGCCCGCAAAACAGGGTGTCAGGAGTAAACCGCGCGACCTTTCCGTCAACTGCTATTTTGACCGCTCACTCGCATCGGATGACGCGGATGCGACCCGGTGCATACGCATCGCTTCCCCTTCAGAACCTCCCGTCAGTCGATCACATCCAGCTCCGGCCACTGCGCGATTTTGCGATGCAGGGTCCGGCGGCTGATGCCCATCAGCTTCGCGGCTTTCGTCCGGTTGCCGCGCGCCTTGAGCAAAGCTTCGCGCAGAAGCCGCTTTTCGTTGTCCCCCACGGAAAGCGATCCTCCGTTGCTGGCATTCGCGGCCGCAACTGGGGAGCTCGAGTGGAGTGTCGGCGGCGAACTCTGCACTCCGCTCCCGGCCGCGTTTGCGCCATCGCGGAATTTGGACTCAAGATCGTACTCGGTGAGGCTGCCGCCGCGGCGGAGGACGACCGCGTTCTCACAGAAATTGCGCAGCTCGCGAATGTTTCCGGGCCAGGCATATGCCGTGAGCGTTTTCAGAGCGCCCGGCTCGAGCGTCAGCGGCGGCACTCCGTTTTCGTCGGAGAATAGCTTAACGTAGTGCGCAAGTAGCATTGGGACGTCATCCGGACGCTCTCGCAGTGGCGGCATCGTAATCCGCACCACATTCAGCCGGAAAAACAGGTCTTCGCGAAATTTCCCTTCGCGCACCATTTTTTCCAGATCGCGATTCGTCGCCGCCACCAGACGGACGTCGAGTTCGATCGGCTTCGATCCGCCGACGCGCTCGATCGCCTTCGTTTCGAGGAAACGGAGCAGCTTCACCTGAATCGCTGGCGAAATCTCCCCGATTTCGTCCAGGAAAAGAGTTCCGGTATCCGCGGCTTCGAAACGGCCGATCCGCCGCTCAACCGCCCCCGTAAACGCGCCGCGTTCGTGGCCGAAGATTTCACTTTCCAGCAGGCTTTCCGAAAGCGCGGCACAATGGACCGCGATGAACGGCGCCCGCGCCCGTGGACTGGATTGGTGGATGGCTTGCGCGATCAGCTCCTTGCCGGTGCCAGACTCCCCGTCGATCAGAATCGTCGCGCGTGACGGCGCCACGAGTTTCACGCGATCGATCACCTCTTTTAATTTCTGCGAGTGGCCGATGATGCCTTCGAACGTGAATTTCTCGTCGAGGCGCTCGTGGAGCTGCTTGACCTCAACTTCAAGGGTCTTGGTTTTTAGCGCGCGCTGGATCAGCACCTCGAGACGTTCGATGTTTACAGGCTTCGTCAGAAAATCCACCGCACCCCGCTTCATTGCTTCGACGGCGGTATCGATATTGCCATACGCGGTCATCATGAGGACCGCGGGCCGATTCGGAAGGGCGAGCGCCCTGTCGATGACCTTGAGTCCGGATTTGCCGGGCATTCGCAGGTCCGTGACAACGACATCAAACGACTGCGTGTCGAAATGGTTGAACGCCTCGTCGGCATTCGCAGCGACGGTTACATCGAAGTTGTCGGCCAGAGCTTGCTGCAGACCTTCGCGAGTGTGTTTCTCGTCGTCGACGATGAGGACGGTCGGCACCATGCGAGCATTGAGCGACGCGCGTCCTTCCGGTCAAGCCCGCCGCTCCCCGCCGCTCACTTCTTCACGGGAGCAGGCGTCGGAGCCGGATCAACCAGCCGCTGCACTGAACTCGCAAGCGAAGTCAGTTTGAAAGTCGGTGAAGGCGTGGAATCGACGAGACCGATATATTTCGTGCGCCGCTCAATCAGGAGTTCGCGGACTTTCGCCTGCTGGGCCGCATCGAGTTTGAAGTCACGCGTGGTTTGCTCGAGCATGGGCGCGAAACAGATTTTCCAAAATGCGGTCTCGAACGGCCGCTGGCGCCGTTTGGCGATTTCTTCATCGCTGAGCGGCACGAGCGCCGTGGCAGCGGACTTTGCGTCGCGCTCCGCGCGGGTTTTCTTCCACTCGGCGTCCCTCACCTGGTGGGCGGCATACTGCTCTGGGTTCAAAATGCTGACGAAGGCCTTGTAGTATTCGTCGTCGATTGCTTCGAGCCGCGCACGATAGGCATCGATTTGCGGACGAAGTTTTTCGATCTCAGCCACCAACTCCGCCCGAGCGAACGGCTTTGGCACGGGCTTCTTATCCGGCGTCGGGGGCAGAAACTCGCTCCCGATCGCAGGCGGCGGCGGCAAGGCGCGATCATCCTCAGTCCACACCCGGGCGCCGAAACCGGCGCCGAAGGCGACCACTGCAAGCAAAGGAATGACCATGCGCTGATTCATAGGCCGTGATCCAAGTCCTGCGCCTCCATGGCGAGCTGCTGCCAGCCGGCCAGTGCGATTTGCTCATCCAGACGCGCCGTGCGCGAGTGGACGGCAAAGACGGCGGCTAGACAGACGGCGACCGTGGCCGCACCCAAGGCAAACTGTCCGAAGAGAGAAGGCACCTTGGCGGGGAAATCCCGCGCCGCCCGCAAAACGCGTTCCGCGAATCCGGGGCGAATTTGATTGGCGGCATGAAGCTGCAACTGCTGCCACGTTTCCACAGACGGACCTTCCACCGCGCGCAAAACCCGATCGGCAAAGTTATCCGGCAACCGGGAGGCGGCGTAATCGCGGAGATCTCTCCAAGCTTTATCCTCAGTTTTCATGGTAGGGTTGATAATGTTCGCGGAGATGTTCGCGCGCACGGTGCAGGCGAGCCTTCACCGCAGCAACACTGGTGGAAAGAGTTTCGGCAATTTCGGCGTGACTTCGCCCTTCCTGGACCAGTGCGAGCAAAGCCCGGTCCTGCGGGCGGAGCTGGGCCAAGGCGTGGCGCAAGGCGTCGAGTTCCTCCGTATCGACGGCGCCCGCCGGCTCAGGGATGTTCTCGTGCTCCTCACCGAAGGGCAGGAAAATTCGACGCAGTTTTTGACGGCGGAGCTGGTCGATGCAGGTGTTCCGGGCGAGCCGGAAGAGCCACGACTCGAACTGCGCGGGTTCATGAAGGCGGTCGATCGCACGCGCCATCTTGATGAACACCTGCTGGCAAAGATCTTCAACGTAGTCACTGCGGGAGGTCATAGCATAGACGAAGCCAGCGACGCGATGTTGGTAGTTGACAATGAGCTCACGGAGCGCGACTTCGTCGCCCCGCTGCGCCCGACGAACAAGGTCCGCCAGCTCGTTCGGTAAGGTTGGTTCCATGCGTCTTTCATTGCTATTGCCGGCAAGACGACACGAGGGCCAGAAAGATTCGAAATTAACTGTCAAAGCTTCCCTCTCTCCATGCAGAAATTCCTCGCCGTCACCTCCCGGATTTTTTCCCTGAACTTTTCGAGTCGCGCGCGATGTGCCGCGTTGGCCGGCGGGGTGAGTCTCCTCGGGATATTTGCCGCCGGCTGCTCCCATACCCTCCCCCCTGACCCCATGGCCGAAGCCGCCGGTGCCGGCGAGCGGCCTGTCGCCATGAAAGGCGACGCGAATTATTTCGACACGAAGATCGCCGCGACGGTTACCGTCAGCCGCGGTTTCGATCGGGGCGTCGACCGCGGCAAACAAGGTCCGCTCCGGGGTCGCGATCGCGATCGAAAAGACGCCACCACCATCGGTCTCTCGGAAAATTATCCCACGGCTTATGGCGGGGAAAGCGACGCGGAGCAAAAAGAGCTCTACGAAGATATGGTGCGGAGAGCTCGTGCCCAGCGGGCCGCCGGCAGCCCCATGCCACCCGTCACGATCCGCCTGAAACTTGAGAACCGCGGGACCGAACCCGTGGAAGTCGACCTGCTCGAGGTTAACTCCGATTTAGGCAACTTCGCGGTACGTCCGACGAAGCTCACCCTGGCCCCCGGCCAAACCGGCGAGACGGAGCCGATGGTGTCTCAACTCGGTGTCACTTCTGACGAGATTCCGGTGAAAGTCGCCCTCCGCACCGCCGGAAAAAAGGAAACTCAGTTAATCCCGGTGAAGAGTCTCTTCATCGGAATGGAGAAGAAATAACGCCTCCGGATTTGGCAGCATTTGCGCGGGCCGTAGCTCCGGGCCGGAGAGGAGCGCTTCAGCTCTGCAGCATCCTGACACGGCGATCCTTCCGCGGAAACTGGAGGGTTACGACCGTCCCGACCCCTTCCTTACTTTCCAATCCGACCTGACCACCGTGTTCGCGCATGATGCGCTGCACGATCATCAGCCCGAGTCCATGTCCCCCAGCCTTCGTGGTGTGGTAAGGCTGAAACAAACGCACCAGATCCTCCTGCTTGATGCCCGCGCCACTGTCGCCGAAGAGCAGGAACACGTTTTCGTCGTCGGCGCGGGATTTGATTTTGAGCCGGCCGCCCGGCTGCATCGCCTCCATCGCGTTTTTGATGATGTTGAAGAAAACCTGCTTGATCTGATTCCGATCCGCCATGACCGGCGGAAGCGTATCGGGTGTTTCGGCTTCGACGTTGATCCCGCGATCAGCCAGTTCCCGATGTTGGAAACGAAGCACCTCGGCGAGGACTTCCGCCAGGTTTGTGTCCCTGAGATCGGGAGGCTGGGGACGGATGGCCTCGAGAAAATTGCTGATAATGCCATCGAGTCGTTGCACCTCGCCGCGACAGATGGTGATCGATTCGGCCAATGAGGCGGCATCCTTGCCGGCTTTAAGCTTCTTCAACTTTCGCTCAATCAGCTGAAGGTGGATCGTCAGGGAGTTGAGCGGGTTACCCAGTTCATGGGCGACTCCCGCCGCCAGCAGCAGAATCGAGGACGTCCGTTCATCCTCGATGCGTTGTTCCGTCGTTTGTTTCTCTTTGGTGATGTCGGTCAGAATCACGGCGTAACGCCGTTCCGCTCCGCGTCCCTCCCCGCGGAAAGGCACCATATAGAGCCGCACTGACTTGGGCTCCGGATAGGTGAGCTCGAATTCACGCGCCACCACCGGCAGCACCGCCTTTCCCGAGCCGTCCTCCAAAGTGTTCTCCAAGGATGAACGCAGTCCCGGCACGAGCCGCCACAACAGCTGCCCCGCCAGTTCATCCGAACCCAGCCCAATGATCCGATGCGCCGCGGTGTTCGCGTACTCGATTTCGCCGTCTGAACTGATCACGAGCACCCCCTCCTGCAAGGTGTTGAAAATCTCCTCGAACAATCCGCGTTCCCGCGCCAGCCGCTGCACGAGATTCGCGAGATTCACCGAATCCAGCGAATCCAGCCGACCAAGCACACGATCGAGCGAGGAGTGTTTCTTACCGGCCATCTCTTGGGATTGCGGATTACTGATTTCGAACGGCGGAGTGGGATCGCGAAATAGAGCAGCGCCGAGGAGCGCTAACGCTTGGTATGGCGCAATCCCCGATCCGCAATCCGCAATTCAGCTCTCCCCCTCTTTCAAGCCGCTTCCGCTATCCTCTCCACGGCTACCCTTCTCCCAGAAAATCCATTTGCGCGGGGTCGACCCGACCGGCCAGCAGATTGCGGAGAAACATTTCGCGGTGATGAGGGCAGCGGCCGAGCCGCAACACCACCTCCCGGTGATCTTCGGTCCCGTAGCCTTTGTGCTGCGCAAAACCATAGCCCGGAAACTCCACATCGAGCTGGTTCATCATCCGGTCACGGGTGACCTTCGCGATGATCGACGCCATCGCGATACACAGCGAACGCGCGTCGCCGTTCACGAACGCGGTGTGGGGATAGGGAAACCCGCGCAACGCGAGGCCGTCGACCAGCACGCGCGCCGACACCGTCGGTTGGAAGGTCGACCGTTCCTCAAAACTCGAAAACAGGTCCGGCTCCGTTTTCCGTGCGAACGCTTCGGGCGGGTAAATCGCCTCCAACGCGCGGCGCATGGCGAGCTTCGTCGCGCCGAGAATGTTGAAACGTTCGATCTCCTCGACGCTGGCGGCGCCAGAGTGGGCATGGATCAACCCCTGGGCCGTGAGCTTCTCGAATTCCGCCCACAACTCCTCCCGCTGTTCCGCGTTGAGGACCTTCGAATCGTTTACCCGCCCGCCTTTCACAACCGCCCAGCGACTTTCCAAAAAATCCCGGTTCACGACCACGGCCGCCGCCACGACGGGACCGGCAAACGCGCCCCGGCCGACTTCATCCACGCCGATCAGGCTGGCGACCCCCTCGATTTGCTTCAGGTCGAAGGCGCGGAGTTGGCGACGTTTCGGCATGGTTCAGGTAAGGCAAAAAGGAACCACGGATGGACACGGATAAACACGGATGAAAGCAGATGGATCACAAGGCCCGACGGGACCGCCTTCCGTGACGAACGCGGTCAGCCGGGCAAATGTCCCAAGCCTGCCGCCGGAAACTCTATCCGTGTCCATCCGTGTCCATCCGTGGTTTCTATTTCGTCCCTTCACTGCCACTCCATTTTTTCCTTCGGCTCCGGCAGCGGGAGCTCGTCGAGTTTTCCGGCGTCTTTCACGACTTCGTACGCGGTACGGAAATGGAGCTTCGCGAACTCGCCCAGAGCCCGGACGCCGAACTTCCCGATGATCTGACGCGCCTGCTCCTTCACGAGTGGGCCTGCGCCTTTCTGCAGCTTGGCCCCGAATTTTTTTGAGAGCAGATGCATCTGTCGCACAAACTCCGCCCGCGCGACAATCGAGGCCGCGGCAACCACCGGGTCCTCCTCCGCTTTCGTGCGCATGCGCAGCTCGAAACCCTCCACCTTCTTGCGCGCCAGTTCACGTTGTACCAGTGGCTGCTTCGTGAACTGGTCGAGCAAACCCCAAGGCACGCGTTTTACCAATAGCGCTTGTTCGAGCGCGGTTGCGTGCTGCCACGCGAGCAAGGAATTCAGATTCGCCCGCGGGCGCGCCATCAACTCGTTGTACTTCGGCATCCCGCAGAAGCAGGTGCGGGCCACGGCGCCACGGGTTTCGCGGATGATCCTGTCGAGTTTGATGATCTGCAGCTCCGCAATCTTCTTAGAATCCTGCACGCCGGCTTTGCGCCAGGATTCGATGGCGGACTTGTCCGCGATCACCGTCGCGGCGATCACCGGACCAAAAAAATCCCCCTTGCCGCTTTCGTCGAGGCCCGCGTGCGACTCGAACCAATCGGGATGCAGCACCTCCTCATAACCGAGTTGCGCGGCGCCGATCACCTCGGGCTCGAGCGTGTCGCGCACGAAATCCTCCGTGCCCTTGCCGGCGATCACGACCTTACCGCTCGTATAGGCGGAAACGTTGGTCTTGAGGTGATCCGCCTTGAACGCGAACCGCGTGTACGCCACCTCGAACGGCATCCACCCCCGCTGCACGCAGATCGCCCGGAGCTTTTCCATCTGGGCGTCGTCGAGCTTCGCGGTGTAGGACGCGAGCTTCTTGGGTGTGTCCGCGTCCTCGTTGGGCTTTTTCGGCATGAGCGCCAGTTGGCCACGAAAAGCACCGGGAGCACAAAAAGATTCTGCTTGGGCCAGCGCGGACTTTGGTGCGTTTTGCTTCCGCCCGTGGACGCCCCCTTGATTGCCCGACCCACCGAATTCCAGCGCGCCTTGCGCGACTGGTATCGCCTGAACGCGCGGGCGCTCCCCTGGCGGAAAAAACCGTCGGTCTACAAAACCGTCGTCAGCGAGTTCATGCTCCAGCAGACGCAGGTGAAAACCGTCCTGCCCTACTTCGCCCGCTGGCTCGGGGCGCTGCCGGACTTCACCGCGCTCGCCTCCGCCACGGAGGAGCAGGTGCTCAAGTTGTGGGAAGGGCTGGGCTATTATTCCAGAGCGCGAAACTTGCACCAGCTCGCGAAAACGGTCTCGGCCATGCCCGCCCTCCCCCGCACGCCCGCCGCATGGCGCGAACTTCCGGGCGTCGGACCGTACACCGCGGCGGCGATCACGAGCATTTCTTTCGGAGCAGCGGCGGCCTGCGTCGACGGAAACGTCGTGCGAATCCTCGCTCGGCTGACGGCGAACGCCGCCGAGTTTGCCGACTCAGCCAATGCCGCGAAATTTTTCACACCGCTCGCGGAATCACTGCTCCCGAAAACCGAGCCCGGTGATCACAACCAGGCCATGATGGAACTCGGGGCAACCGTTTGCCTGCGCCGAAAACCGTTGTGTCTCACCTGCCCCGTTCGCGGCTTCTGCGCCGCCGCGAAACGCGGTGAACCGGAAAACTATCCCCGCCTCACTCCGAAAAAATTCGAAAAGCGTGCGGTCACGCGTGCGTGGTGCGTGCACGATGACGCAGTCCTGCTCCATCGCGCCGAAGCCGGCGCCCGGCGGCTGGCACAGCTCCACGAGCTTCCGACCACCGAAAGCATCGGCCTCGACGCCGACACCCTCTCGCGCAGCGAACTGCTCGTCACGCGGAAGCGCAGTATCACGCGTTTCCAAATCACCGAATCGATTCACCGCGTAAAGTTTTCGGCAGCGGAGCGACGCGCCTTGGAACGCCAGGCGACTCTCCACTGGATCCCACTCGCGGAACTCGAGCGCGTTTCGCTCTCCGGGCCGCACCGACGCTGGATCGCCGAGCTGCTGGAATGTAAGCGGGTTGCCCTGACCGCGCAGGAAGATCGACCGCGAAAACTCGCGGGGTGAGGGCACCCCGCCCACATCAACCGCTGAAGCATTGAACCATCCTCTTACCCCATCGCCCATGAATCGCCCCCGCTACTCATCAGTCGATCTCCTCCACTATGGATGCGAGCTGCTCGAACGCGCCGGCCTCGATGAGGAGAAGGCGCGGATCGTGGCCGAGGTGCTGCTCGAGGGGGATTTGCTGGGACACGACACGCACGGATTTCAGCTCCTCGCGCCGTATCTCAACGACATCAACTCCGGCAGCATGCGCGCGCGCGGCGAACCGGACGTGATCCGCGATCGTCCCGCCGCCGTCACTTGGGATGGAAACCGATTGCCAGGACCATGGCTGGTGATGAAGGCAATGGATCTCGCGATTCCCCGCGCGAGGGAACTTGGCACGTGCTGCGTCACCATCCGCCGCAGCCATCACATCGCGTGTCTTGCCTCGTATCTCAAACGCGCCACCGATCAGGGATTGATGATGATTTTGTCGTGCTCCGATCCCGCAGCCAATGGCGTCGCGCCCCACGGCGGACGGAAAGCGCTCATGACGCCGAACCCGATTGCGGCCGGTTGGCCGACCGACGCTGATCCGGTGCTGCTGGATATCTCGGCGTCGCTCGTGACGAACGGTCTCGCGGGCCGCCTGCATCGCGAAGGCCAAAAATTTCCCAACGAGTGTCTGATCGATGGCAACGGCGAGCCATCCAACGATCCAGCCGTGCTGTTCGCCGATCCCAAGGGAGCGATTCTCCCGCTCGGTGGAGTTGAGTTCGGCCACAAAGGTTACGCGCTAGGATTGCTCATCGAAACCTTGACCGGCGGATTGGCCGGACATGGCCGCGCCGACCCGAAGGAAGGTTGGAGCGCCACCGTTTACCTGCAGATCTTAGATCCGGAATCCTTCGGGGGAAGGGACGACTTCATCCGGCAAACCAGCTGGCTGGCCGCGGCCTGTCATGCCACGCCACCCCGCGCCGGTTTCGAACGGGTGCGTCTGCCCGGCGAGCAAGGCTTGCGGCGCCGCGAAGAACAACTCGCTCATGGCGTGGCACTGCACCCCGCGATCATGCCGCTGCTTAATCCGCTGGCGGAAAAATCCGGCGTAGCGGTCCCGGCATCGCTGTTTTGAAGTAGCATGGGCGTCCCGCCCATGGATTCGGAACCACGGGCATGCCACCATTCACCCGCATGCGGAAAAATCCGGCGTAGAGGTGCCGGCATCGCTGACTTGAGTAGGATGGGCGTCCCCGCCCATGGATTCGGAACCACGGGCAGGATTGCCCGTGCTACATCAGGGCCTCAATGCGCTCCTTCGAGGAAAGAACGTCTTGCGCGCTCAAACGCGGACTAAACTCCAGCACGAGCAAATGCTCCGGTTTCCAAAACGAGCTCACCATCTCGAAATCGACCGTCCCGGTCCCGACCGGCTGATGATCCTGGCCCGCCGCGTTGACGTCGTGCAGATGAAAACCGATGAGGCGCGGCGCGTTCTTTTCGAGATGCGTGCGGTGGTTTAAGAGTCCCATGTTCTGTTTGATCTGGGCGTGGCCGGTGTCGTGCCAGTAGCCCAGAGATGCCTCCGGCGGGAAACCGGCGATGAAACTCTGGTAGTCATCATCGACGGGCAGTTCGTCGAACGCTTCCCGGTTTTCCAAGCCAAGCTGCACTTGCATTTGCGCGGCGTAATCGACGACTTCGGCGACGCTCCGCTGGGTCTGTTCCCAGAACGGCGGCATCCGTTTGCGCAGCTTCGCGAGCGATTTCGCGAGCAGCGCCTGATAAGATTTGTCCGTCAGCACCTCGATCTTCGGATGTTTCTCGAGGAAACGGTCAAGGGCGCCCGCCGGGTTGAACCAGGAGAATTTCACGCTGCCCAAATGGCACACGAGGACGCGCGCCCCCATCTGCGCCGCAAAGTCGATCGACCGCCTCGTGTGCCGGAGCCATTGATCGTGTTCCAGCGGATTGGGGGATGACGGTTCAAACAGATTCGGCGCCGCATGGAAAATCCCCGCGGGTAAGGGACAGAAATTATGCGTGGACGCGATCCTCGCGACGCCTTCCTCCACTGCGCGCATGATCCCGGGTACCAGCGTGATTTTCGTCCCGTGGCTGAGCTCGACGTACTGGAAACCCAAATCCGCCATTTCGCGGAGCATGGCATAGCCATCGTTGTGCCGTTGCGAACACCAGCAGCTGGAAAGGACGAGAGTCGGCTTCACGCGGCGTTAGAGATGAGGAGGAAAGCGTTGGCCCGCAAGTGGCGTAAACAGCGGCTCCAGACCAAAAAAAACCGCGCCCGGATTGGGCGCGGTGGAAAGGGAACGACAGGATCGGCCGGTTACTCGGCGTAACGGCGGCGGAGCATCTGGGTGAAGGCTTGAACCTTGTTCTTGCGGCGACGCTTCTCGCACGGCTTCTCGTAATAGCGCTTCGCACGGGTGCCCTTGATGATGTTCTCACGATCGAGCTTCTTCTTCATGCGGCGCAGGGCGCGGTCGATGGGCTCGTTCTTGCGGATCTTGATTTCGATGGACATGAGACGGACGTGGTCGGACGGAGTGGTGAAACGAAAAGCCGGTTAATAGGCCAAGCCGCCGGACGCGCGTCAATGGCTTTTTTGAGAACCTAACCGACTACGTTGACCCTCTGTCACGAGATCCTCGCGGACCATTACGGCCCAAACGAGAATCCGAGGTCTCCCACCTGGACTTCGAACTGTTTACCGGGAAGCGCGATCACCGCGGGGGCGCTCATAATTTTCTGGGTGCCATCGGACTGCAGCTTCTCAAAAACGGCATCGTACCTAATGGTGTTGTTTTCAAAGGGAGAGAGCTTCAGGCGAAGCGTCAGGCCATTTTTAAGCACGAAAGTCGTTTCTTCGCCCATGACGAGCGTCGCCTTGGTCACCTCAGCCGTTTCGCCCGAACCCACCTTGATCGTACCTGAAACCCTAATTCTCGCGTCCTTAATCGGACTCGAACGCATCGTCAGCCGTAAGGTGGCACCGGCCGCATTGGTGAGCAGCAAAACTTCCTTCGCCGAATCAAATGAGGTGATCGTATAATCTTGGAACGATTTTCCGAGCGGGAGCCAGGCCGAAGACGTTTTCGAATCCGTGTCTTCCAAGCTAAAACGGGCTTCGTTTGAAACGATTGTATAGCCGCAGAACTCCAAGGCAGCGTCGGCGAGCGGCGCGAACGCGAGGACAAGCATAGCGAGCACGTTCATCCTGATTTGCATCGAATGAGCACCGAGCAGGGAGCAACGAACGTCGAGGCGAAATCGCCAACCTCCTTTCCGCCTTGCGCGCTTCTTCGGCTGCTCTTGCTTAACCAGACCGTGCCGTCTGCTGACAAGAATTTCGTCCATCTCCACGTCCACTCCGACTACAGCCTCCTCGATGGCGCCTGCCGGATCGACCGGCTCATGGACCGCGCTTCGGAACTCGGGATGGGCGCGCTCGCCCTGACCGATCACGGGAATCTTTTCGGCGCGATCGAGTTCTACAATCAGGCGAAGGCCAAAGGCATCAAACCCCTCGTCGGCTGCGAACTCTACCTCGTCGAAACCTCCCGACTCGAAAAACACGGTCGCACCGACGAGGGCAAAAGCATCTTCCACCTCGGCCTGCTCGCGAAGAATCTCACCGGCTATCAGAACCTGCTGAAACTCGTCTCCGACGCTCACCTCAAGGGCTTCTACTACAAGCCGCGCACCGACCTCGACACTCTCGCCAAGTACGCGAACGGCCTCATCGGTTTTAGCGGCTGCCTCGCCTCACTCGTGCCGCAACATCTGATGCATGACCGCTACGAGGAAGCACGCAAAGCCTGCGGACGCTTCGTGGAAATTTTCGGCCGCGAAAACTATTTCGTCGAAATCCAGGACCACGGCATCGCCGAGCAGCGCAAGATCATCCCCGACCTGCTCAAGCTCGCGGAGGAGTTCAACCTGAAGGTCATCTGCTCGAATGACGTTCACTACGTCCACCACTGCGACGCCGGCCCGCACGACGCGATGCTCTGCATCCAGACCGGCGCGAAGATCGACGACGAGAAGCGCATGCGCTTCGACGGCCAGC
>JBDSSU010000239.1:0-2591 GCA_039928635.1 Opitutaceae bacterium
GGTATTGATGACAACGAGTTCGATCTCGTCGACAGCCAACAGCGAATCGAGGATCCACTGAAAGAGCGGCTTGCCCTGCAGCTCCTTAAAGTTCTTGCCCCTTACGCGCTGGCTGTTCGCCTTTATGGGCAGTAGCGCGACGGTGCCTCCGGAGCCAGGCATTCTGTGATTCACTTTCGTTGACCGAGGGGTAGAAGAAGCGTTCCTTCTGCGACTGCGAGAGCCGGCGGAGTTCGTGGTTTCCTTTGTGCGACCCCGAGTACTGGGCCCAGCGATATCTCACTATATTGAGCCACTCCGGCAGGAGACAGTTATGCTGCCAAGCGCTGCGGAAATCGAGCAGCACGCTGGTAGCGAAATACCGTGCCACGTCAAGTCGACTTAGGTGGACGGCCGGCATGATATTCTGCAGCGCGATCGCTTCTCGCTCGAAGCGCCGCTTGATCTGTGCCCAGCTTTCGCGGTGATGGTGATAAACGGGCGCCTCGGCCACATAGGCGATCCTATGGCCATTCGCCGTGATGCGCCTCGCGAGTTCCATGTCCTCGAGGCCCGTGAGATCCTCGTCGAACCGGTTCGCGCTCCACACGTCCCTGAGGAGCGCCGAGTTGGCATTATTGCAGAAGAATCCGTTCTGCGGGACGGCGTTCTCACCGGAGTAGTATTGGGCAAAGATGCGGCGTTCGGAGAAAAACGAGTCATCGTCGCCCACCTGCCGCCCATAGGCGTAGCTCGCAACACCGTCGCTGAGCGGCTGGCAGAGCCGTGTGAGCCAGTTCCGGTCGACAGGGACGCAGTGGCCCGAAATGAAGACGAGGATGTCGCCGCGAGCGCGCTCGCAGCCCCAATTGAGCGACCGCCCAAAGGAAAACATGCGCCGGTCGATGTGAACGATGTTGCAGTCAAAACTCCGCGCGATCCTTACCGTGGAGTCGGTCGACCCGGAATCGACGAGCACAACCTCCAGTTGAAGGTCGCTATCCAAGGCCTGCTCTCGTATCGCACGCAAGAGATCGGGGAGGTACCTCTCTTCATTAAGCGTGCGGATAACGATACTTGCCGTCCGACTGCCCATCGCTGAAATCTTCCAAGACCCTTAAGTGTGACTTTTGACGCAGCATTCTGCTGACTTCATCTTGCCGATTTCGATGCCACCGCGTCATGCTGAGCGCAAGACCTGCCGCAGGCGTGTAGTACATTAAACCGCCAGCCGCGGAGCTCGATCCGAACGTTCCGTGCGATTTCGCCAGCTTGGCACGGGACTGAGGGAGACCATTTGCGAACGGGGCAGCGACCACGGCCACAGGGACAGCTGATTGACGAGGCCCGCCAATGTCAACAATATCTTCATCGGCCCCTTGGAAACAAGCAAGTTAGGTGCACCGATCTCTGTCAACCCATTGGGTAGCGGGTACCGCCAAAATTGGAGGCCACGCCGTAGCTTGTTGAAGACCGGCCTATCTCCAGGTCGTCCGTGAGGCTCCTTGCTCTCGTGCCCGGCATTGCCGAACACGGCCGCGTCGTCCTCAACGCCGAGTTCGGGGAGTCGGTCAACGGACGCGCCCGCAGGCGACACAGTTGAGAAATCGGACGGGCTCGGCTATTCGGGCCAGATGAAATCTGACGGTTACCTATTCAGTCAACGGCGGGGCAAATGCAGCCGCAAGGTTCTCCTCAATTCCGTCCCCAAGTCTGGCACATACCTGCTGTCCAAAGCGTTGGAACTGGCAGGCATCATCGATACCGGTGTGCATCTGCGAAACGAATTCATATGGGACTTCCGGGAACAGAGCCTCGACGGAGTTGTTCGTAATCCGAACCAGTTCAGGCAGGCCGCGCCGCTCTCCAAAACGCTTGGCAGGATATCGAACGGGCAATTTGTCGTCGGCCATCTGGAGCCAACCGATGAGGCAGTCGCAAGGGCTGCCGACTTTGCCCACATATTCCTGGTCCGGAACGTCCTTGATGGGCTGGTCTCGCATATGCGTTTCACGGTCGATCCCCGAACCGACGGAAGGTCAACCTATCTCGACAACATCACCGACGATCGTGAGCGCTTTCGCACGTACCTCGAAAATACGGGGAAGAGTTACTTCGCCGTATTTTGGCGCGCCAGCTTCCTTGGAAAGACAACCCCGGCGTCATGGTTGTCCGTTTTGAGCAACTGCTGGGCGACGACGGAGCCGAACAACAGGATCATTGCGCGGCTCTGATTGCAGAGCACATTGGCCTTGATAGCCATGCTGATTTTCGAGCGGCTCTGCGTTCCGCAATTGGCGCCCAAACGCGGACTCTTACCGGCTCACGCTCCATCGCAGCGCCATATCTGGATCAGCAGTCAATGGCCATGCTCGAGGCCATGGGCGCCCGCTCGTATAACGAGGCACTTGGGTATGGCTGGATGCCGCCGGGCTCCACAAATCGTTAGGTCAGTCCTTCGGTCGCTCAGCACCCGAAATTCGCGAGCTCGCGGAGAAGGCTGCCTTTCGACGATGCCTCCATTGCAGTCCATGACCAGCTAAATTAGATACGCGGCCGGCCCAGACCGGAGACGTGGCTTTTGTTTCGCATTCACGTAGCCTCCGCGGTCG
>JBDSSU010000240.1:0-9014 GCA_039928635.1 Opitutaceae bacterium
CAGCGTCGAAACCCCCGCCCCGGTTAAAAATTAAAAGCTCCCGCTCCCGCCCATGAATTCCTCATCGCCGTCTCGTCTTCGCTGGCTCCGCGCCTGCTCCCTCCTCGGTCTCCCGCTGCTGATTTCCGTGGCCCTTGCGGACGTTAAGCTCGCGTCGCCTTTTACCGATCACATGGTTTTGCAGCGGGAAATGCCCGTGCCGGTCTGGGGCTGGGCCGACGCGGGTGAAAAAGTAACGGTCCGCTTCGCCGGTCAAAATGCGTCCGCCACCGCGGGAGCCGACGGCACATGGCGGGTCGATCTTGCCGCGCTGTCTACGTCCGCGGAATCCCGTTACTTCGTCGTCACCGGAAAAAATACGATTACCCTCAACGATGTTCTGGTGGGGGAGGTCTGGCTTGGTTCCGGCCAGTCGAACATGGATTTCTCCGTCTCGAAAAAAGTGAAATCATTCGCCGGCCTGATCAATGAAGAGGCGGAGATCGCCGCGGCGAACCACCCTCAAATCCGGATGTTCGTCGGCCAGGCCCAGAAGGCCTTCACGCCGCAGCCAGCGGTGGGTGGGCAATGGTTGGTGTGCTCGCCGGAAACCGTCCCGGGATTCTCCGCCGTGGGCTACCTCTTCGCGCGCGAGCTGCAGAAAGAGTTGAAGGTCCCGGTCGGCATCATGGTCGAGTCATTCGGCGCGAGTTGCGCACATGCGTGGATCCGGCGCGAAGCGATGCTCGAGAATCCGGCCTTCAAAGCCGTCCTCGATAAATTCGATGAGCAGGTAAAAGCCCACGTCCCCATGACCGCCGCGGGGCAGGCGCAGCAAAAGGAAGCCGCTGCCAAAGCCAAGGCCGCCGGCCAGCGCGCACCGGCGGGGCGTCGCGATCCGGTGCAGGATCAGCACAATCCCACGGTGATGTTTAATGGCATGATCGCCCCGATTGTTCCGTACGCGATCCGCGGCGTGCTCTGGTACCAGGGCGAGTCGATCACCGCGCCGAAGGAATTATTCCCGCGCTGGAACGACCTGCTCGTCACCGACTGGAGAAAACTTTGGGGCCGCGAGCTGCCTTTCTACGCCGTGCAACTCGCCGCGCTCGACAACTCCAGCAACAGCCCGCAGGTCCGCGAATGGCAGACCGAGATTCTGAAACTCCCGAACACCGGCCTCGCGATCACGATCGACATCGGTGATCCCAAGGACGTTCACCCGCACCACAAAGCCCCGCTCGGGGATCGGCTCGCTCGGCTGGCACTCGCGAATACCTACGGACGCAAAATGGAATTCTCCGGTCCGCGAGTGGAAGACACCACGCTCGAGCGGGGCGCGGTTCGCATCGAGTTCTCGCATTGCGAGGGCGGGCTCGTCGCGAAGGACGGCGAACTCAAGACCTTCGAAGTCGCGGGACCAGATGGAAAATATTTTCCGGCGAACGCGAAAATCGAGGGGAAGACCCTGCTCCTGCGCAGCCCCGAGGTCCCCGCGCCGATCGCCGCCCGCTACGCGTGGTCGAACTACCCGGAAGGCGCGAATCTCTCGAACAGCAGCGGTCTACCCGCGGCGCCGTTCCGCACCGATCCCCGATTCTAATGAAGCCTCGCCTCGCCCGTGCCCTCTCCGAGCCCGCGCTCAAACGAGGGGAATCGAAAACGTTGGACGCGAAGCTTTGATTTTTGGATTCCCTTGCCTCACGGCAATCGGACGTCCGCAGTCGTCCTCGGAAACTCCTTCCGTTAGTTCACCCCAACCCGCTCGTTCTCATGCATCCCCATCGCAAAACGAATCCCTCGTCCCTCACACCCACGCGCCGCCACTTCCTGCGCAGTCTCGCCATCGGTGCCGCCGCCGCGACCGTCCTGCCTCAGGCTTTTGGCGCGCTTCCGAAAGCGAAAATCACGAAGGTCAGCATCTACCGTCCGCCGAATCTCAATCTGCATTTCAACCAGAGCAACATGGTCGTCATCATCGAAACGGACCAACCGGGGCTCGTCGGTATCGGTGAGGGAGGATCCCACGACACGATCCAGCAATGCGCGCAACGGTTGATCGGGAAAAACCCGTTCGACATCGAGCGTTGCTGGCAGGACATGTACCGCGCGTGGTTTTATCCCCCGGGTCGGGAAAAGATTCACGCGCTCGGCGCCCTCGACATGGCACTCTGGGACATCAAGGGAAAATCCCTCGGCGTTCCGGTCTACGATCTCATCGGTGGGATGAACCGCACCTACGTTGAATCTTATCTCGGTGGTGGCGGGAGCGGCACTCAGCTCCAGGAGCGCGCCCGCGCCGCGATCGAGGCGGGACACCGCGCCTTCCGCATGGACGCCGCGAGTGTCGCGGGCGGCGGGGGTGGACGCGGCGGCGCTGCTGCCACTCCCACGCCGCTCACCGAGGCCGGGCAGCTGCCCCCAGGTGGCGCGATCTACAATGTGCACGAGCGAGTCCGCCAAGTGGCGAAGGATTGCAAGGACGTGCGCATTGGCGTCGGCGAGAACGGTGACTGGCTGATCGATCTGCACCAACGTTTCGACTACGCGGATGGCCTGCGCTGCTGCAAGCTGATCGAGGAATATGAGCCTTTCCTCGTCGAGGATCCGACGCGGGATGAACAGTTCCGCGATGACATCCCCAAGCTGCGGAAAATGACCACCGTCCCGCTCGCGGCCGGCGAACAATGGGGCCAGCGCTGGGATTTCCACAAGCTCGTCGAAAATAAAGATATCGATTACGTGCGCTGCACGCTGCCGAACGTCGGCGGCATTACGGAGATGTTGAAGATCGCCGCGCTCTGCGAGACGCATGCCGTGGGGATCGTGCCCCACTTCACCGGATCCATTTCCACCGCCGCCTTGGTGCACGCACTCGGGCCGTTCTCCGGACCGGTGCTCGTCGAGATCGGTCAGAACCGCACCTTGCCGGAACACATCAGCGAGGGCCTGGATTTCCGCCGCGGCAAACTCTGGCCAAACGGTCGTCCCGGCTTGGGCATTACGCTCAACATGGATCGTCTCACGCTGGTCGCCGCGATCACCGATCCGGGAACGGTGCGTCCGATCTACTTCCGCGCGGACGGATCGCAGACCAGTTGGTAAGCACAACACGGCACGGATGAGCGAACGCAGCCATTACGTCGGCATCGACTGGGGCTCGACCAACGCGCGCGCCTTGCTGTTTACGCCCGATGACCGGCTGGTGGAGGAACGCGAAGAGCCGCTTGGAATCAAGCGGGTGCCCGCCGGCGGACTCCCGGCGGCTTTTGCGGCGTTCACGTCCGCCTGGCGCGAGCGTCACGGACCGATTCCCGTGCTGCTCTCCGGAATGATCGGCAGCCGTCAGGGATGGCACGAAGCGCCCTATCTTTCGTGCCCCGTCATCCTGACGGAGCTGCACCGCTCACTCGTGCCGGTGCCGGGCGTGACTGCGGCCACGATCGTTCCAGGGCTGAGTTTCACCTGTGCAGCCCGCTCCGATGTGATGCGAGGCGAAGAACTCCAGTTACTCGGGCTCGGTGAGAGGGCGGCGGCTTTCGATTGGGTCTGCATTCCGGGAACGCATTCCAAATGGGTGCGGGCGGAATGGCCGGTCGTGCGGGAGTTTCATACCGCAATGACGGGGGAGATGTTCGCTGCCATCGCCGAGCACACCCTGTTCGCCAACCTGATCTCGCCGCAGGGTGCCGCGGCGGGCAGTTTCGCGGCGGCCGCTTTCGAACAAGGCCTCGATCGCTCGGCCGCACCTCATGGCGTGCTCAACACGTTGTTCGGGATTCGTGCCGACGTCTTGCTGGGTCGCATCGCAACGGACGAAATCCGCGATCTCATTTCCGGTCTGCTGATCGGCACCGAGATCCGCCACATCCTTGGCCAGGCCCCCGCCAAATCCCGTGTGGCCGTGCTGGCCGCGCGGGAGCTGCAAACGCGTTATCTGCGCGCACTCACCTTCTTCAACCTGGCCGCGACCGCATTCGCAGTCTCGCAAATCACCGCCGACGGCTTCGTCGCGTTGATGCGCCGCCGGCGGGCAGGCGCCTGATTCGTCCCAGCACCGCCTCCGCCACCATGCCCTTCCGTCACTCCCATTGCCCCGCCCGCGTACGCCCTCCCACGCCTTCCACGCTGACGCGCTTTGCCTGACCACCTGCAGTTAAATTAACGCCCCTGCCGTCCGTCCTCCACCCCGCCCATGAAAATCACCCGTCGCTCCGCCCTCAAACTCCTCGCCGCCGCCGCACCGGCGCTCAGCGCAGCCCGCCTCCTGCGCGCTGCCGACGGCGGCACCGTTCCTCCCATCCCGGCCGGACCTTTCCGCGGCACGCGCGAGTCGCTCGCGAACTATCAGTGCCCTGAATGGTTTCGCGACGCGAAGTTCGGCATCTGGGCTCACTGGGGACCGCAGTCCGCCGCGGAATACGACGATTGGTACGCCCGCCGCATGTACGTCCCCGGCGAGCCGCAGTATGATTATCACGTCAAGACCTACGGTCATCCCTCGAAGTTCGGCTTCAAGGATGTGATCGGCACCTGGAAGGCCGCGAGTTTCGACCCCGACTATCTCGTGCGGCTCTACAAAAAAGCCGGCGCGAAATATTTCTGCTCGATGGCGGTGCATCACGATAACTTCGATCTCTGGAATTCGAAGCATCAGCCGAAATGGAACTCGGTGCAGATGGGGCCGAAGAAGGACATCGTGGGACTTTTCCGCGACGCCGCGCGCAAGGAGGGGCTGCGCTTCGCCGTCAGCGATCATCTCTCCAACAGCTTCTCGTGGTTCGCGCCCGCGCACCTCAGCGACAAAGACGGCCCGCTTGCCGGCGTTCCCTACGACGGCGCCGATCCGCAATGGGCCGACCTCTATCACGACTACCGCAGCCTGCCGGCCGACTTCGCCCAGACCGCCGCCACTTCAGCGATGAGCCGCAACGCGCCCGAATCGTGGAAACTGAATTACTACCAGCGGATGATCGACCTGGTTGACCAGTATCAGCCGGATCTGCTCTACACCGACGGCGGCATCCCCTTCGGCGATTACGGGCTGAATCTCCTCGCGCATCTCTACAACACGGGCGCACGGCGAACCGGCGGCGCGACCGACACGGTGTTCACGAGCAAGAGTCGCGAGGACGCGGCCGCCGGCCTTTCCATTCTCGATCGCGAGCGCGGCGTGGTGGACACGATCTCGCCGCGTCCGTGGCAGACCGACACCTGCATCGGCAACTGGCACTACCACAAAAAAATCTACGCGGAAGATGGCTACAAGACCCCGAAGTTCGTCGTCGACATGCTCGTCGATATCGTGAGTCGCAACGGCAACCTCATGCTCAATGTGCCCCTGCCGAACAGTGGCATGCCCGACGACAAGGAACTCAAGGTGATCGACGGCATCGCCCGGTGGATGGCGGTGAACAGCGAGGGGATTTACGCCACACGACCGTGGAAAATTTTCGGCGCCGGTCCTGCCGCCGAACTGAAAGCCGCTCCGGGCCAGCGCTTCCAGGAGAGCGGCCGAAAAGATTTCACCGCCCAGGATGTGCGCTTCACCACGAAGGGAGCCTCGCTCTACACGTTCTTCATGGGCTGGCCGGAAAAGGAAATTGTGATCGCGCCGCTCGCGACCGGTACCGCGCACGTCGCCGGTAAAATCGAAAACGTCGAACTGCTCGGTCATCCCGGTCGGCTGAATTGGCAGCACGATTCGCGGGGCCTCATCGTGCAGTTGCCCTCGCAGAAACCCTGCGAACACGCCTACGTGCTCAAAATTGCCGGATTGGCGACGAGCTGAAATTTCATCTCCCCCAAAAAAATCCGTCAGGCCTGTCTATCGTCCGTCGGCCGATTTCCAAAAGCTCAACCCTGCCACCCACCCTCATGTCCAAAATTCTGTTCGTCTTCCTTCTCACCGCCGGCGGGTTGCTCGCCGAGGTGAAGCTCGCCAGTCCGTTTACGAGTCACATGGTGCTGCAGCGCGAGATGCCGGTGCCGGTCTGGGGCACCGCCGCCGCAGGTGAATCCGTCACCGTGGAATTCGCCGGGCAAAAGAAATCCGGGACGGCGGGTGCGGACGGAAAATGGCGGATCAATCTCGATTCGCTCGCGACCTCAGCCGAGGCACGGAACTTCGTCGTCCGCGGCTCGGGCACCCCGCAGCCGATCTCCCTGGAAGACGTGCTCGTGGGCGAGGTGTGGCTCGGCTCCGGCCAGTCGAACATGGTTTTTCCAGTCTCGAAGGCGAAGGCGCGTTATGCGGGCGTGATCAACGAGGAACAGGAAATCGCCGCCGCGAATTATCCGAAAATCCGCATGTTCACCGCGGCCGATACGAAGAGCTATGAACCGATGACGACCGGGCGTGGCACCTGGCTGGTCTGCAGCCCGGAAACCGTCCCGGACTTCTCCGCGATCGGCTACCTGTTCTCCCGCGATCTGCAGAAGGAGCTCAACGTCCCCGTCGGATTTATCACGGTCGCCTCGGGAGCCAGTTGCGCCGAGGCGTGGATTTCGCGTGAGGCGATGACGAGGGATTTTGGAATCAAATTCATGCTCGATTCGCTCGATGAGTCCGTGAAATTTTTTCGGGCGAATCCCGAAGGTCCCGCCAGCGGCGCCCCGGTGCGTCCCACGCCGATCAACAAACCGCGCACGCCGGTGACGCGCCTGACCGATCCCGTGCGCGATCAACATTTCGCCACCGTGCTGTTCAACGGCATGCTGAACCCGGTGATTCCCTACGCGATTCGCGGTGCGCTCTGGTATCAAGGGGAGTCGATCTGCTGGGGCACGCGCGGACTCGATCTTTACGGCCAGGTCCAGCGAACAATGATCAAAGACTGGCGGACGCGGTGGGGTCAGGGCGATTTTCCGTTCTACCTGGTGCAGCTCCCCGGCCAGCAGAACATCAGCAACAACCCGCTGATTCGTGAGCAACAGGCGATGGTCCTTTCCCTGCCAAAAACCGGCATGGTGGTCGCGAGCGATCTCGGCGAGGCGAAGGACGTTCATCCGCACAATAAAGCTCCCGTCGCCAACCGCCTCACCCGGCTGGCGCTGGCCGATGTTTACGGCCGCAAAATCGAGGCCCGCAGCCCCATGTTCGCCTCGCTCAAAATTGACGGAGCCACCGCCCGTGTGAAATTCTCCCACGCGACCGCCGGCCTCACCGCGAAAGAGGGCGGCGTATTGAAGGGCTTTCAGATCGCGGGGGCCGACCAAAAGTTCGTCGACGCCACGGCCAAAGCCGACGGCGACAGCGTGGTGGTCAGCAATCCGGCCGTACCGGGGCCCGTCGCCGTCCGCTATGCGTGGGACAATTTTCCCGAGGGGCTCGGTGCCAATCTGGTCAGCGGCGATCTGCCCGCCGCGCCATTTCGAACCGACCAATGGGAATACCGCATTGCCGGCCTGGTGGAGCACTGAGCTCGATGGATCGCCGCACGCAGCAGCGGCTTTTTTAAAACCTGGCTACTTGCTCACGGCGTCGCGCGACCAGCGTTGCGCGAGGAAACCGCAGATCACGAGCTGGAGCGGGTGATAAATCATGATCGGCAGCAGGATCAACCCGAGCGCCGGATGGGCGCCAAAGATCAACTTCACCATCGGTACCCCCGAGGCCAGCGTCTTCTTCGAGCCACAAAACATCGCCGCGATTCGATCCTCACGCGAAAACTTCAACGCATCCGCCGCAAGGCCGATCAATCCCATGACCAGCGCAAAGAGCGCCAGCGCGATGCCGAGGATCAGCCAGAGCTGCGGCGTCGTGACCCGCGACCACACACCTTCCTTGAACGAGTCGCAAAACGACGTGTAAACCAGGAGCAGAATCGTCCCGCGATCGACGAGTGAAATACGCGCTTTGTGGCGGCCCACCCACGCGCCGAGCAACGGCCGGCACGCCTGCCCGATCGCGAGTGGCAGCACGAGCCACCGCAAGAGGTCGAGAACGACGGGGCCGATGTCCAGCGAGTTGCCCCGCGCATTCAGCACGAAGGCGATCCACAGCGGCGTAATAAAAATTCCGAGCAGACTTGAAAACGTCGCGTTGAAAACCGCGCCGGCGACATTCCCGTGTGCCGCCGCCGTCAACGCCACGGATGACGAGACCGTCGACGGAAGCGCACAGAGAAAAAACAATCCGAGCTTCAACTCGGGAGACACGTGCTCGCCGAGCGCAAAGTTCAGCGTCAGTCCCAGCAGCGGAAACAGGAGAAACGTGCTGCTCTGCACGAGGAGGTGCAGGGGCCACCGGAGCGTTCCCGCCTTTAACGCCGCGAAAGAGAGCGCCACGCCATGCAGGAAAAAGATGAGCGCCACGCCCATTTTGGTGAGCAGCTCCGGATGCATCCACCCTCCGGCCGCGCCTGGTTCAGGAAAGCGCCAGGCCAGTACCGTGACCGCAATCATCCCGATCAGGAACCAGTCGAGTTTACGTTTCATCAAGGGAGCAACACGCGTTCAGGCGAACTTGGCGCGGACCTTCAACCACAGGGCTGCGAGGTCGTCGCGACCTTCGATCTTCACGGCCCAGAGCAGTGCAACGTATACCAGCACTCCGCACCCGATGATTAAGGTCAGCCCGCCGGCATCCGCCCATTTTGTGGCCGGCATTGCCCGACCCCATCCCCACCACAGCGCGGCCACGACGCCTCCCATGACCAAACTCGTCGCGACGATCTTGCCGAGATCGCCGGCCAGATGATGAAACGCCAGCCCTTCCTGTTTCCGCGCGAGATGCCATTGCAGATATCCGGCCTGCACCGCCATCGCGATCGTGCTGGCAATCGCCAGCCCGACGGTGCCGAACGGCCCCATCAGCGCGAAGCTCAGGATCAAATTGACCACGAAGCTGAGCACGGCCGCGATCACGGGCGTGCGCGTATCTTTCTGCGCGTAGAACGCCCGCAGCGCGAGATTCACAAAAGAGAAAAACGGGAGCCCGAGCGCATTCGCGATTAACACCGGCGTCATATTGACGGTCGCCGAAGAATCGAACGCCCCACGCTGAAATAGCAGCCGGATGATCGGCAACGCGA
>JBDSSU010000241.1:0-4828 GCA_039928635.1 Opitutaceae bacterium
CCGGCACCCAGCCGTTCAACACGGCGTTGTAAGCCTGCGAGTGCAGCGACACCACCTGGGCCGCGAGGCCACCGACCGCGCCGTTGAAACTGCCGGTCTGGGTCGTCTCGAAGAAGTTCAGGCGGGCGCTCAACCTGCCGTCAAAAAACTCCAGATAGAGGCCCTTCTCCTCCGTGACGCCCGCCGGCGGAGCGATGGCGGTGCCAAACGCATCCACGGTCCGGCCGGCGGGAGGGCTGAAGTTCTCGGACTTGCCATAGTAGACATTAAGAGCGGAGACCAACGGCACGCGCCGCAGCCAGCTCGGCGGCATCTTGGCCACGCCACTCCACGCGAACAGGGTCTCCTCGAAAATCTGCGGAACGATGGAGGAATTGCTGAGCGTGAAGGCGGGATCGTCGACCAGTGCGTAGCCCTCGCCGTTGGCGATGATCGGTGCGTTGACGCCCCGGATGGAGGATTTCTCTTTTCTCCAGCCCACGGTCGAAACGAGGTGATCCCAGAGCAGATTGCTCTGCAGCGCGAACGCCTGGGAATCGAGCTTGCGCTGGTTGAGCACGGCCGCGCTCGCGGTGTTCGTGACGCGGTCATCCTCCCGCCGCAGATCGATGGGCGTGTAGAAGGGGCTGTAGGCCGGCTGCTGCGCGACCGCCGCGGAGGGCGCGGGCGTCCGCGTCAGCACCACGCCCTTTCCATTTACCTCCGTGTTGAAATTCATCAGGTCCTGCCGCAGCCCGGAGATGTTGGCACCGACGGGCGAAGCGGCGTTCGCCAGCGAGGGCCCGAGGTAAACCCAGACGACGGGCTGCTTACTCTGCGGAGCGAGACGGCTCTGGTTGTTGCCGTTCACCCAGACATCCGGCGTGTAGAACAACCGCCCGCCCGAATGCGTCCGCGTCGTCAGCTCCTCCCGCTGCGCGAGCAGCGAGAAAACGTGTTTGCCGAGGATGCCGCCGAGCCGGTTCGGGATCTTCTCCTGGAGGTTCAGCTCGTAGAAAAGTTTTGCCCGGGAGGTTTCGATCTTCTGCTCGTTGTAGCTGGCGCCACCGGCCGTCGAGATGAAGGGCCGGCCAAAGTTCGGATTGGGTTCGCCGGTCCACATGCGGGTATTCACATCGATCGAGATCCAGGGGGAGGATTCAGAAAGCAGATTCTGCAGGCTCTCGTTCCAGCGCTGCCGGTTGAACGACAACTCGAAACCAGCGGTGCGCTTCGCCATGAGCTGCTGCAGCGAAAGGTCCACGGCCTCCAGCCGGGATTTTTGCCGCGAATTGGGACCGACCAGAAGATTGTCGAAGAAGTTAAAGGTGGAGGGATCGGTGAAGTTCTCCGCCGTGTAGAATGCCTGGTCGGGAAAGGCGTAATCCTGCCGCACCCGGCTCAGCTCGCGCGAGTACGCGTGCTGCGCAGTGCTCGTCAGTCCCGACCACGGAAAATAGACGTTGTTGGAAACAAACGCCCGGCCGAGCACCGCCTGGCCCGACGGCGAAAGCGGAGTGTTGTCACGCGGCGCCGTGGCCTCGGGACCTTGAAAGACAAACGTCGGGGAGCGGTTGACGTTGTCCACCGTGCCGATCGTGGCGGTGCGCGCTGCGGCCGTGAAAACACCGCTGGCCACGCCCGGATCGTAGGTGACCTTGCCGCGCGCTCCCAGCGCCTTGAGGCTGTCGGGCAGCGTGGCATCGAACCACGAGGACAACCGGTCCGACGGCGGCAGCACGCGCGGGTTGTTCGCCACGATCCGGCCGCGTTCGTAGGAGGCGCGGATGACCGTGGAGTCGAGAATTCCACGATTGCGCAGCGGCTTTACATCCCAGGCTGCCGCCACGTATTTCCGCTCGGTGTCGGTGAACGCAAAATCCTGCTGGTATTTTTCGTCGTCCTTCACGCCCGCCACCCGCACGGCGAAATTGCCCCGGCTCGGCGCCAGGTTGGCGTCGAGCGTGGCCCGCCAGCTGCCGTAGCTGCCGACTGACAGCTCCACCTTGCCGCGCTGGCGTTGCAGATCCGCCGAGGTGGTCGACGTGTTGATGATGCCGGCCGGACTGCCGACGCCGAAGAGCAGGGCATTGGCACCGCGGTTGATTTCGACGCGGTCCGCGTTGTAGCCATCCATCGGAATGATGGAGCGGTAGAAATTCCGCGCCTGGGTCGCCTCCGCCAAGCCGCGCACCCGCGTGCCGGTGGGTCCATTGCTGAGCGAGGGTTCCCCCGTGACTCCACCGCCCGCCGGCGAAGCTCCGGAAAGATTACCGCCGAATCCGCGCACCTCCATGTTCGCCTGATAGACGAGGATATCCGCCAGATTTTTCGAGCCGGTGTCCTCGAGAAACTTCGAGGTAACAACCGACACGGAGGCGCCGAGATCGGTCAGCTTGGTGTTGAGGCCCGTGCCCGCCAGCGAGCTGCTGGCCTCGTAACCCACATCCGTTGAGGTCTGGACCGTGAAGGGCGAGAGCACCACCGGCTCATCCGCCTCGGGCTTGGGTTTCGGTTCCAAGGTCTGGGCGGCGAGCGGCAGCGTGACGAGGGATGCGATCAGGGACAACCGACAACGAAGTCGGGCGGGTGGGGACACGGGGTGCATGACGGGAGGGGGTTTCGGCGGTGTTTGCTTGAGGTTGACCGGCTTGATTGCAGGGTGAGCAACCGTGGACTCCCATTGTAGCCACGACAAAAAATGCGGTCTATAGGCCAGTTTGATATTACTTTCCTTAAATTGATTTGATTATGGCCATGACCTTTCACTCCATCGAGCGACTGGGGCGCCCCTTCGCCAGTGTTTCGGAACTGGGCCTCGTCATCCCCCGCGACAGCGAATTGCTTGTGCGCAACACCGAGATGAAGCTGCTGTTCTTCCTCCAGGCCGACTGCGTGCAGGAGATAGAGGGCGCCGGCAATTTTCCGATTAAAGCCGGCGACATCTGCGTCGTGCCCCGGGTTTGTTTGCAGCGCTACCGGCAGACGGCGGGCCGGGACTCGGAGAGGCTCCACGTCCTGAAGGTATCTTTGAGCGTTCCCGCTTGGCCCGCCACCGGTCCCAACAAAGCGGCGCGCGGTCAGCCCGAGACGGATCTCACGGCTTTCTGCCGGCATCATTTCACGGCGATCCGACATCTGCCGGGCGCGCAGAATGCGCCGATGCAGGAGATCATGCTGGCGATCCGGCGGGAGGCGGAACAACACCGGCCGGGAATTCGTCATCGGGTGCGCGCGCTCTGCACCAATCTGTTGGTGCATGTGGCGCGCCTGCTCCACGAAACTCCGGGGGTGGACCGGCCAGCCGGAGCGGGAGCCGGTTCCGCCGTGAATCAGACGAAGGAATACCTCCTCCGCAATTTCGCCAAGCCGCTCTCTCTCGGGGAGGTGGCCTGGCATGTGAAGATGAGCGAGGAGCATCTCGCCCGCGTGTTCCGCAAGGTGACCGGCCAGACGGTGTTCGATTATCTTCGCACCATCCGGCTCGAAAGCGCGAAAACGTTGCTGGTCGACTCGAGTCGCACGCTGACGGAAATCGCGGCGCAAACCGGTTTCGGATCGCTCTCGCTTTTCAGCCGGAATTTCAGTCAGTACGTCGGACGCCCGCCGTCCGTCTACCGTCAGCAGCAGGCGCAGCAGGTGCGCTGGTGACAGATCGTTCGTCGTGCGCGGGAGGAGGGTTTGCGGGACGGTTGCCTCCCTCGCCGCCGATTCGGCTCAAGGGGGAGACCGCGTCGCCGTTTCACTGGGACGCGGGCGCTGCGGGATTTGTGCTCGCCTTGCGAAGAACCCGGACCGGTATTTTTCGCGTATGGAAGTGATCTTTCTCGGGACGGGGACGTCGCAGGGAGTGCCGATGATTGCGTGCGACTGCGCAGTGTGCACTTCGACCGACCCACGCAACCGACGGACCCGCGCATCGATCCACGTGGTGATGGATGGTCTGAACGTTCAGGTGGACGCCGCGCCCGAGTTTCGTCTCCAGTGTCTCCGGGAAAACATCCGCCAGCTGGACCTCTTTGTTCTCACGCATGGCCACACGGATCACATCACGGGGATGGATGATCTCCGGCGTTTCTGCGATTTGCGGGGTGGGGAGGCGCTGACGGTTTATTCCACGGCCGACGGGCTCGCTCGCGTGCTCGCGATTTACCCGTATGCGATTTTGGAGCGGCCGCTGGTGAAAGGTTATCCGGCTTTCAAGCTCACCGAGATGCCCGAGCTGCTGGAGCTGCCGCAGGGGACGATCCAATCGACGCTGTTACCGCACGGCGGGATCAACACCCTCGGTCTCATCTTCACCGAGCGCAGTAGCGGGAAAAAATTCGCCTACTACACCGACTGCAAACGCGTGCCGCGCGAAGCCGTCCAATTCGCACGCGGCGCTGATGCGGTCGTGCTCGATGGACTCCGACCGCTGCCGCATCCTTCGCATCTTTCCATTCCGGAGGCGTGTCAGGTCGCGCTTGAGATGGGCGCGCCGCAGACCTGGCTGACGCATCTGACGCACCTCACCGACCACGCCACCGCGGAGGCGGAGCTGCCGGCCGGCGTGCGGATCGCGTACGACGGGCTGCGGCTGAAACTGTAGAAGGAGTGGGGGAGCGGGCGGGCGGTGGGGCGCCGCGTATCCCTCGCGCCTGCGGCGACCGAAACCACCGTCACCACCTGCGCCGCGTTTTGGCGGCGAATCGCGTGGTCGACACCGACCTCGCACCCATTCGCGCCGCCCGCGCGAACCATTAAAACGACCACACTTTCGGGATCACGTACATCGCGACGGCGAAGCAAAGAAAGTTGAGGGGCAGCCCGATCTTCACGAAGTCTTTGAAGCGGTAGCCCCCGATGC
>JBDSSU010000242.1:0-4731 GCA_039928635.1 Opitutaceae bacterium
AGCGCCTCCGCCATGTTTTCCTCAGAGAGTTTGCCGACGCCACGGAGATTGCGGAGAGCGCTGCCGAGTTTTTCGGTAAGGGATTCGAACATGGAAAGGCAGAGTTGAAACCACTAACCGACACGAATGAACACAATTTTTTCTCCTCCTGATCGCTGAACCTGGCTCTGCATCCCGCACCTCTCGGGTGCACGACGATCCAACTCCCGGCTTGCCAATCGTCCCCGCGCTCTTTCTTTTTCCGGCCGCACCGCACCCCCCCCGCCATCATGAAACGCGCATTCACCTATATGAATATTCTCGTCGCGCGCGCGGGCATTCCGGCCATCTGAGCTGGATCCGGCCCGCCGCACTGAGCGGGCCAGCAAGACCAAAGGTCTTCCCTGTCACCCGCTCTGCCCGAGCGGGTTTTTTGTTTTTCCCAACTTTCGAGCTCTTCCGTCTTCGTGTTTTCCCAAGTCAAAATTCTCTGGTCACTCCTCCGCGGCTTCCGACTCCGTTACGGTCTCGCGTTCAGTTGCCTCGTGGCCGCCACCGTACTGAATTACGTCGTGCCTCTGGTGGGCAGCGCCACGATCGATTATGCCGTTTCGAGCCAGGCCGTCGGGCCGGCCACGCCCAAGCTGATTGCCCGCCTGCTGGATCTGCTGGGCGGGACCGACTACCTGCGCACCCACCTGTGGATCGCGCCGCTTGCCATGGTGCTGCTCGCGGCCGCCAGCGGCGTCTTCACTTACCTCAAGGGCTGGCAGGCCTCGCTCGCCAGCGACGGCATCGCCCGCCGGCTCAAGAACGAACTCTACAACCACCTCAACCACCTGCCCGCGAGCCACCATGATCGCGCCAACACCGGTGACCTCGTCCAGCGCTGCACGAGCGACGTCGAGACCTTGCGGCAGTTTCTCGCCACGCAGGTGATGGAGATCGGGAACGCGTTCATTCTCGCCGCGACCGCGCTTCCGCTGCTGCTTTCCCTCAGCGGGCCGATGACGCTCGTGTCCTTCGCCCTCATCGGACCGATCATTCTCTACGGTTATTTCTATTTCCGGAAAGTGAAGCACGTCTTCGCGGAAGTGGACGAGGCCGAGGGTGCATTGACCGCCGTGATCCAGGAAAATCTCACCGGCATTCGCGTGGTGCGGGCATTCGCGCGGCACGAGTTCGAGCGCGCGAAGTTTGCCGCGCCCAACGCCCGGTTCCGCGACCGCAACCTGCGGCTCATGCGCCTGATGGCTTGGTACTGGTCGATCAGCGACTTCGTGGCCCTGAGCCAGATTGGACTGACGCTGTTGGTGGGCGCGCACTGGATCACAACGGGCAGGATTTCCGTCGGGCTCCTCTTCGCGTTTCTCGCCTACCTTGGCATCATGCTCTGGCCGGTGCGTCAGATGGGCCGGATCCTGACCGATCTGGGCAAGACCTCCGTGGCGCTCACGCGCATTCGCGAGATCCTCGCGGTGGCGCGTGAAACCGAGCCGGTCGCATCCCCGGCATTCCTTGAGCAAGCGCTCAGCGGTCGCATCGTCGTGCGCGACCTGCATTTTCATCATGCCACCGATGCCGCTGCAAACGGTCGTGGGGCGCTGAACGGAATCTCATTCGACGTGAAACCGGGTGAGACTCTCGCCATCCTCGGTCCGTCCGGCGCGGGCAAAAGCACGCTCATGCATCTGCTGCTGCGGCTCTACGACACCACCGGGGGTTCAATCCAGTTCGACGGCCGCGAGATCGGCTCCCTGCCGCGGAAATGGCTGCGCGCCCAGATCGGCGTCGTGATGCAGGAGCCGTTTCTATTCTCCAAATCGCTCCGCGATAATGTCCGCCTCGGCCACGGCCATGCGCCCGAACCGGAAATCGAGGCGGCCGCCCGGGCCGCCGCCATCCATGACACCATCCTGTCGTTCGAGGAGGGCTACAGCACGGTCATCGGTGAACGTGGCATCACGCTTTCCGGCGGTCAGCGCCAACGAGTCGCGATCGCCCGGGCTGTGCTCAAACGTCCGCCGCTCCTGATCCTGGACGATGCCCTGAGCGCCGTGGACGGGGAGACGGAGGCACTCATTCTTCAGGCTCTGCAGGAGCGGCGCGGTCACGCGACGACGCTGATCATTGCCCACCGACTCTCAACGCTGGCGCACGCCGACCGGGTGCTGGTCCTCGACCGTGGCCGTATCATTCAAACCGGCACTCATGCCGAACTGGCCGCGCAGGACGGCCTCTACCGCCGGCTCTGGCAGATTCAAACCGGCGTGGAAGCCGATCTGACCGCCGAACTCAAACCCCGCTAATCATGTCCGCCTCATTTCTGCAGGAAGACGAATTCCGGGCGCGACTCGACGCCGGGCTGTGGCTGAAGATTTTTCGCCGGGCCCTCCGCTTCAAGCGCCTGCTCGTGCTGCTGTTCATCACCGCCGTTGGCATCGCCCTCTGTGACGCCAGCTTTGCCCTGATTACGCGTTGGGTGATCGACGGAGTCGTGCGCGAGGGAATCAACGCCACGTTTGGTCGGTACCTGGCCGCCTATGTCGCCGCCACGCTCGTGCTCTGCGCCGGGGTGTGGTGCTTCATCGAACTCGCCGGCAACCTTTCCCACCGGCTCGCGCACGACATCCGCCGCGACAGCTTCGACAAATTACAGACGTTGGAGTTCGCCTTCTTCGACACACGTCCCGTGGGCTGGTTGATCTCCCGGCTGACGAGCGATTGCGACCGGCTTGCCCGCGTCATCGCGTGGGGCTTCCTCGACATCGTCTGGGGGCTGAGCTTCGTCACGATCATCGCGGTCAGCCTGCTGGTGATGAACTGGCGCCTTGGCCTCATCGTCATCGGGATCGTGCCGCCGCTCGCGGTCGTCTCGAAATATTTCCAGCGGAAAATGCTGTTGAGTGCGCGCGAAATCCGAAAATTCAACTCGCAGATCACCGCCTCGTTCAACGAGGCGATTCAGGGCGTGCGTACGACCAAGAGCCTCGTGCGCGAGCGGGAAAACCTGGACGAATTTCAGCAACTTTCCGACCGGATGTTTGGGGCCGCCGTCCTGAATGCGCGGCAGAATGCGCTCTACTTTCCGATCGTCACCACCCTGGGCAGCCTGGCGGCCGGTCTGGCGCTTTGGCGGGGCGGTGTGCTTGGCGCAGGCGGGGCGCTGAGCCTCGGCACGCTGGTCGCGTTCATCAATCTTGCCGGTCAGTTCTTTAATCCCATCAACCAGCTCGCGCAAAAGCTCACCGAGATGCAGGGCGCGCAGGCCGCCGGTGAACGCGTGATGGGCCTCCTCGAAACCGAGCCCAAGATCCAGGACGGTCCGGCCGTGCTCCAGCGGATCCGCGAAACCGCGCAGACGCGTGCTCCGATCCTTTCGCCCGATGGCCTGCCGGCGCGCATCGAGACGATTGAATTTCGTCACGTCGATTTCCGCTACGAGAACGGTCCGATCGTGCTCCAGGATTTCAACCTCACGGTGCGGGCCGGCGAGACCATCGCGCTCGTGGGAAATTCCGGCGGCGGCAAGAGCACCATCGTGTCGCTCGTCTGCCGTTTTTATGAACCGACTGGCGGGCAGATTCTGATCAATGGCGTCGACTACCGCGAACGCTCCCTCGCGTGGCTGCAGGCGCAGCTCGGCATCGTGCTGCAGACGCCGCATCTCTTCAAGGGCACGGTGCGTGACGCCATCCGCTATGGTCGCCTCGATGCGACCGACGCCGAGGTCGAGGAGGCCGCCCGCCTCGTGAACGCGGACGAGTTTATCCGGCAGATGGAGCAGGGTTACGACTCGCAGGTAGGGGAGGGCGGAAACCGTCTCTCCACCGGCCAGCGCCAACTGCTCTCGTTTGCCCGCGCGTTGATTGCGGACCCGCAAATCTTCGTGATGGACGAAGCCACGTCTTCGATCGACACCGAGACCGAACAGCTGATCCAGCGTGGCCTCGAGACGATCTTCGCCGGTCGCATCAGTTTTGTGATCGCCCATCGACTGAGTACGATTCGACGCGCTGACCGCATTTTGGTCATCACCAAAGGTCGCATTGAAGAGTGCGGCACGCACGCCGAACTGCTCCACCGCCGCGGCCATTACCACGATCTCTACACCAGCCAGTTCCGGCGCGAGCGCGAGGAAGCCGTACTCGAGGGGACACCGGGGGCGTAGGCGATTCTGTGCGGCACTGTATGGGGAACCCGGAACTTCAGCCTCGTCAAAGTCCTCGGCATGCCGGATAAACGCCGCCCCTATGAACCCTGTTCTCAAGCTCTTGATCGAAGGCGCGAGCCTCACGACCGCCCAGATGGCGCAGGTCGCGGGGATTTCCGAAGCCGAAGTTCAACAGCATCTGGAGCAGTTGAAGAAAGATAAAATCTTCCTCGGCTGGCGTCCGGTGCTCGATCTTTCGCGTGAGGCCGCCGCTGCCGCCGCCGTGCGAGCGGTCATTGAGGTCAAGGTCACCCCGGAACGCGGGGGCGGCTTCAACCGTTTCGCTGAGCGCATCGCGCGCTTCGACGAAGTCGAATCGTGTGATTTGATGTCCGGCGCCTACGATCTCCTCGTGTTTGTGAAGGGTCCGTCGCTGCAAAAGGTGGCGTCGTTCGTGTCGGAAAAGCTCTCGAGCATCGAGGGCGTGCTTTCGACCTCCACTCATTTCATGCTGCGCTGCTATAAGGAGCAGGGATTCCTGCTCGAAGGCGGGGAAGCGCAAAGCTCACGGCTCAACGTCGCGCCTTAACCGGCCGGCC
>JBDSSU010000243.1:0-7031 GCA_039928635.1 Opitutaceae bacterium
GGCGAACATCGCGTGCGGCGCGCACGCCGGCGACTTCGCGACGATGCGTGCGACCATCGCGCTCGCTCAAAAACACGCGGTCGGCATCGGCGCGCATCCGGGTTTCGCGGACCGCGAGCACTTTGGCCGGCGGGAGCTCGCGCTCAGTCCCGCGGAAATCCGCGAGCTCGTCACCGGCCAGATCACGCGCTTGGCGGAGCTCGCGACATTGCGTCACGTGAAGCCTCACGGGGCGCTTTATAATCTCGCGGCTCGGGACGCGACGGTGGCCGAAGCGGTGGTGATGGCGGTCCGCTCGATTAATCCCGCGCTCGTGTTGTACGCGCCGCCGCTGAGTGAACTCGCGCGGATTGGGCGGGAGAAGGGATTGCGCGTGGCGCTCGAAGGCTTCGCGGACCGCACCTATCAGAGTGACGGGAAACTCACGCCCCGGACGCAGCGGAACGCGTTGATCACCGACGAGGCGTTGGCGGTGGCGCAGGTGTTGCAGATCGTCGGAAGGGGAAGCGTGTGCGCGACGGACGGAACCGAGATTTCAATCGCAGCCGATACCATCTGCCTCCACGGCGACGGTGCGCATGCCGTCGCATTCGCGACGCATTTGAACCGGGATCTCCGAGCTGCGGGGGTCGAGTTGCGGGGACTCGAGTGATCCTAACCCGCATGCATCACACTTTTCGTGAAGGTTTTTTTGCCACAGAGAGCACAGAGCGCAGACACCGAGTGCACGGAGCAGCAGAGTTGTAACTCGGTGAACTCGGTGTCCGAGCTCTGTGGCAAAAAGAATTGCGTCGAAGATTGGTGGAAACGGCCTCCAGCACTACTCCGTTAGGTCGTTAGGCGAATGTGGGCATGTAGGCGGGGTGCCCTCACCCCGCGGGGCATGCGGCCCGAATGCGGGGTGAGGGCAACCCGCCTACAACAAGGCGATTTCCAGAGCGGAGATGCCCCACCTAACGGAGTAGTGCTAGGCCGTTGCGACCCGAAGTCACGGGCAGGATGCCCGCGCTACTTCAGCGCTGACTGCCTGCGCCGGGTGAGTCGACGGCGACCACGCAGAGATCGTCCTCGAAAGTACTTTTCCCGGTGAAGTTCTGCAGCTCACTCACGAGCGGGGACATCAACGGCCCGCCCGAGAGCGCGAAATTTTTCGACACGAGAGCCTGCAACCGGGTCTCGCCGAAAAGCTGGCCGTTCGCATCCGCCGCCTCGAACAGCCCGTCGGTGAAACCGAGGAACGTGTCGCCATTGCGGAACGCGCACTGTTGCCGTGAATAGGAGAAGCCCTGCACGAGTCCGGTCGCCGGTTCGGGGTCGCTGGCGACGAGCCGGGTGACCGTCCTGCTGGCGCGACGCGCGATCAGCGGGGGAGGGTGTCCGGCGTTCCCGTACACGAGCGTCTGTGAAATAATGTCGATCACGCCAAAAAAAGCGGTGGCGAACATCGGCTGCCCGGTCTTCTCCACAATGGGGGTGAGGGTCTGGTTGATTTCCCCGAGCACTTTCGCCGGGTCTTGGGCGCGATCGCTGAGTTCCTCGACCACCCCGCGAATCAAGGCGGCGACCAAGCCGGCGCGCACGCCGTGTCCCATGACGTCGCAGATCAACACCCCGCATTTGGTATCGGAGAGTTGCGTGACGCTGAAGAAATCGCCGCCGAGCGTCGCCGCCGGAATGTAGCAGTGGGCGAAACGCAGCGCGCTCGCGTCGGCTCGCGTGCCGCGCGGGAAGACGGGATAGACGCGCGGGAGAAAGGACTCCTGGATCTGCCGCGCCATGCGGACGTTGGTTTCCATCTCCTCCGTGCGGATCTGGAGTTCCTGCTCCGCGAGTTTCCGCCGGGTGATATCGTGACTGATCCCCACGAGCCCGTTGATCCTTCCGTCGAGATCGTGGAGCGGGACTTTGGTCGTCAGGGACCAGAGCACCCCGCCAGCCGCCGCGAAATTGGATTTCTCCTGGGCGAGGAGGGGCGGCCCTCCGGCGAGAACCTGCTGATCATCGGCAAGGGCCTGCCGGCCGCGCTCCCCCGGGAAAAAATCGCTGGTGGTGCGGCCACTGGCCTGCGACTGCCGCTCGACGTTGAGGAGATCAAGGTGGGCGCGATTATTCAGCACGTAACGACTCGCCTTGTCCTTCACGAAGATCCGGCTGGGAAGATGATCGATGATCGTGCGCAGGAGATTCCGTTCTTCCAGCAGCTTGTCCTCGGCCAGCTTCGTCCCCGTGGCATCGCGGGTCAGACCAAAAGTGCCGATGATCTTTCCCGAGGCGTCCCGCCACGGCAGCTTCGACGTCGAACCGAAGAAAATCCCACCGCCGCGCGGACTGATCTTTTCGATCATTCCGAGCATGGGTTCTCCCGTGCGGATGATCTCTTGTTCGCCCGCGTAGGCGGCGCCGGCATGTTCGGCCGTGAACAAATCAAAATCGGTTTTACCAATGACTTCCTCCGGCGAGTTGAAGCCGTGCCAGGTGGCATAAGCGCGGTTGACGCGGACGAACCGGCTTTGGAGATCTTTGAAATACAGCCGGTCGGGAATCGTTCCCATCAGCAGACGGAGGATCGCCGAATCGAGTGACTCGGGGGAGGAGGCAGAGCCCGCAGGCGTGACGGACGCATCGCTCATGGTGAAAAATAAAAAGCGCCGCGGATCAGGCGGCGCGTGAATTAAAGGCGCGGTCGAGGCGAAAGCGACTCAGTTGTTGAAACGAAAAAGCGCCACGTCGCCATCGGCGAAGACGTATTCCTTGCCTTCGAGCCGGTATTTTCCGGCATCGCGCGCGGCCGCCACACTGCCGAGGCGCGTGAGGTCGTCGTAGGAAACGATCTCCGCCTTGATGAAGCCTTTCTCGAAATCAGTGTGGATCACGCCGGCGGCTTGCGGGGCCTTCCAACCTTTCTTGATCGTCCAGGCGCGCACTTCCTTTTCGCCCGCGGTGAAATAAGTCATCAATCCGAGTAGATTGTAAGTGCCCTTGATGAGGGCGGAAACACCGGAGTCATCGACGCCGAGATCCTTGAGGAACGCCTGCGCCTCATCGGGAGGAAGGTCGACCAACTCGCTCTCGATCTTCGCGCTGATCGGCACGTAGGCGGCGTCGTGATGCGTCCGCACGAATTCGGCGACCTGCTTGACGAACGGATTTTCCTCGGCCGTCGCGAGGTCGCTTTCGGCCACGTTGCAGGCGAACAGCACGGGTTTCGCCGTGAGGAGCTGGAAAAGTTTCATCAACGCAATCTCCTCGGGCGTCGCCGGCAGCGTGTTGGCGGTCTTGCCAGAGTTGAGATGCGGCGAAAGTTTTTCGAGCAGCGCCAGCTCGATGATGGCTTCCTTGTCCCCGGACTTCGCTTTCTTCTGGGTTTTGTCGGCGCGTTTCGCGACCGCCTCGAGGTCGGCGAGCACCAGCTCCGTGGTGATCACCTCGATGTCGCGCACGGGATCAACGGTTCCCATCGTGTGGATGATGTCGGTGTCTTCGAAGCAGCGGACGACCTGCACGATGGCGTCGACTTCGCGGATGGTCGCGAGGAACTGATTGCCGAGACCCTCGCCCTTGCTCGCACCCGCCACGAGGCCGGCGATATCGACGAACTCGATGGCGGCGGGGACCACGACATTCGTCTTCGCGATTTTCTGGAGAACGTAAGCGCGTGGATCGGGCACGATGACGACCCCGATGTTGGGATCGATGGTGCAGAAAGGATAGTTCGCGGCCTCGGCTTTGCGGGAGCGGGTGAGGGCGTTGAAGAGAGTGGACTTGCCCACGTTGGGTAGCCCGACGATGCCAGCTTTGAGCATAAGGCGCGAAACGTCGCGTGCGGGGTGAGGTCGGTCAACGGAAAAGGCCCGGTTGCCCGGTGCGAGTCGCCGTCCCAGTTTTGAATCGCGATGCACGGATGGGTCGGGCACCAAGCAAGTCCTGATCGGTCAGAGTTTCTTTCCTTCCCGCGTTCGATCCCGATCCCGTTGTCCCAACCTTGGTCCCCATTCCCATCATGCGATCCTTCTCTTCGTTGCTCCTCCCCAGCGCCGTGCTGTTCGGGCTCGTTACCGGAAACAGCCAGGCTGCGGACCAACCGGCAGCCGCCGGAAATGCGGACCGTGGAAAAACGCTCTACCAGCAAAGCTGCGCGTTGTGCCATGCCACGGGTTTGGAAACGCAGCCCGGCGCCGGTTCCGGTCAAGGCCCGTCGCTCGCCGGCGTGGTGGGTCGCCCGGCCGCATCACTCGCCAGCTTCAATTACTCCAAGGCCTTGGTGGATTCGAAACTCACGTGGAATACGGCTTCCCTTGACCGTTACCTCGCCTCCCCGACGCTCATGGTGCCCGGCACCACCATGGTGATTCCGGTGGCGAACCCGGACGATCGTCGCGATCTGATCGCATTTCTCGGGACTCTGCGTCCGGCCTTGGCGCCCACGACCCCGCCCGCCAATACCGCCGCGGTAAAACGGGAGGCGACTCCCGGCGATGCGGAGAATGACGCGCCCGGCATGCGCCATCGGGTGCGCGTGGGAGAGTTACCTGCGCCCTATGCGACGAATTCAGTGCGCAACCAGCCGAAGACGGTCGCGCAGCCCGCGGGTGCCAATCCTTCCGTCCCCGCTGGATTCCAGGTGAAACTCTTCGCGTCGGGTCTTTCCGGGCCGCGCTTGCTGCGCACCGCGCCGAACGGGGACATCTTCATCGCGGAAACGCGTCAGGGTAGAATCCGGGTATTGCGCGCGGCAGCCGGAGCCGAGGCTCCCTCGGAAAACACAGTCTTCGCGGAAAAATTGCAGGGCCCATTTGGCATCGCGTTTTACCCGGTCGAAGGAGAACCGCGCTGGGTCTACGTCGGGAACGGAAACGCGGTCGTGCGCTTCCCTTATCGCAGCGGCGACTTGCAGGCGAGCGGCCCGGCTGAGGTGATCGTGCCCAAATTGTCGGAAACGACGGGCGGTCACTCCACGCGCGACGTGGCATTTTCCCTCGATGGCAAACGAATGTTTATCTCCGTTGGCTCCAGTTCGAACGTGGCGGAAGGTCTGCCGGCGAAAACTCCTGCTGAGATTCGCGAATGGGAAGCCGCCAATGGACGCGGCGCGATGTGGGGCGCCGAGGCGGGGCGTGCTGAAGTGTTGTTCACCGATCCGGAAGGGAAGGAACCGCTCAAGGTTTTCGCGACAGGAATTCGCAATCCGGTCGGGCTGGCGGTGCAACCCGGCACCGGGGCGTTGTGGACTTCGACGAATGAACGCGACGGGCTCGGCGACGATCTGGTGCCGGACTACGTCACGAGTGTGCGCGAAGGCGGATTCTACGGCTGGCCCTGGTACTACATGGGCAAGAATGAAGACCCACGCCACAAAGGAGCCCGCCCGGATTTGGCCGGCGAGGTCATCGTGCCGGACGTCCCGGTGCAGGCCCACTCCGCTGCACTGCAGATCGCGTTTTATCCGCCCAATGTCTCAGGCCCCTCCGTCTTCCCCGCGGAATACCGCGGAGAACTTTTCGCGGCGTTTCACGGTTCGTGGAATCGCGCCGGACGGACGGGAAGCAAGATCGTCCGCGTGCTGCTGCGGAACGGGGTGCCCACGGGAGAGTACGAAGATTTCCTGACGGGATTCGTGGTCGATGACGGCAGTGTCTGGGGACGCCCGGTCGGAGTGACCGTCGCCCGCGACGGAGCTTTGCTGGTGACCGACGACGCCAATGGGAACGTGTGGCGGGTGTCGCGTCCGGCCCGGTAGGCAGATTGCTTCGGCTTGTTGCAAAAGAGATCCAGGGAGCGCACGCGTCGCGTGCTCCTCTCGGCGTCTCGCCCGGAGGGGTTCGGAGCATTCGGGCGAAACGCCGTAACGGGCACGCGAGACGCACGCGATCCCCGGACCAAGAGGAACGTCAAAGAGGGAACCTCGAAGTGCGTCAGTTTCTGCGAATGCCTCTCGTGGCCGCCCAGCGGATCGCCACCGGATCCTCGGTGGTAATTTGTGCGCTTGGGGCTGGCTGATCCCAAATCATGCTGCCACGGTTCCCCGCGCCAAGATGATCCACCGGGTGAAAATTTTCGTGGCCTTGCTTGCACTCGTTGTTTGCGGCGGCGCGGATCTCTCCGCTCAGCCCGACGCGGAGGAGGGCGGTTCTCTGGTGCGGCTCGAGGGTGGCGGTTACGTGGACGAGGACACGGTGCGCACGGCGCGCGAGACGTTGGGACACAGCGTCACCCTGCCGGAATGGAAGAACCCGGGCGCGTTTGAGAAAGACGTGTTCACCTTCGCCCGGATTATTTTTTGGTCAGATCCCGCGCGTCCGGTGGAACGCGGCGGGTTTCGCGGCGGTTTCGGTTTCGGCCGGAGAGGGTGGGTGGTTGATTACCCGGATGCAGATCTGAATTTTTCCCACCGGTTGCAGCAGCTCACGTCGATGAAGGTCGATCCCGATGCCCGCGTGCTCAAGCTCACGAACCCGGACCTCCCGGATTTTCCGTTTATCTACATGGAGCATATCGAGCGGATGGCACTGCGGCCCGCGGAGACGCTTGCGCTGCGGAAGTATCTCAACGCCGGCGGCGTGTTGTTGGTGAATGATTTTTGGGGTGCGCTGGCTTGGAAAAATCTGCGCGACGAAATCGGCAAGGTGCTTCCCGGCCGGGCCTGGACGGAGTTGACGATGGAACACCCGATTTTCCACAACGTGTTCAATCTGCAGGGCCCGATGAGCCGTCTCCGCGTCCCGTCGATGCAGCGCTGGAACACGGGATATGATCCGAACGATCCCAACTCGAATCCCACCGCGTCCTATCGTGGCGAAGGCTACGAGACGATGCATGTGCAGGCGCTGCTCGATGACAAACAGCGCATCATGGTGCTCGCGATTCACAACTCCGACATCAGCGACGGCTGGGAGCGCGAGGGCGAATATGCGGACTATTTCAAACTCTTCTCCGAGGCGCGTTCCTATCCGCTCGGGATCAATATCATTTTCTATCTGATGACGCATTGAGCGTCGCGGGTCGGCATTGGCATAGCCGGACGGAAACGCCTA
>JBDSSU010000244.1:0-5719 GCA_039928635.1 Opitutaceae bacterium
GGATGAGCGACACGCTCGTGTCACCGCGAGCGGATTTTATCTCGATTCAAGACATGACGCCTTCGGAGGCCACTCTCCCGCTGACCCCTTGAAGTTTGAAAGCAGCGTGGTGCTTCGCCGCGTTCCAAGAACAATTCAACGCGGACTGAAGCACGCGCTACTGGTCATTTCGAATCGTGATCTGCCCTCGAAATTGAAACCCGTCCGCCTGGCGGACAAATTCCAGCAGGCCGAGGAAACGCGTCGCGAGAAACAGTCGGTCGCCGTGCAGCAAGAGGCCGACCGGCTGGCCTCGGAACGCGAACCGCGCATCAACGGGTGCGGGGAGGAGTGAGTGGTCCCAAAGAATCTTCATTTCTCCACTGGCCTTAAGACCAACCAGTCCCACCTCGGTGGCGGCCACGATCACGTTATCACGCCCGTCGAGGGCGAGTCCGTCGAGGGATGAGGCGCGCGGGAGGCGAAGGATCGGGCGCGGTGAGACCGGTCGTTCGCGATCCATCATGCTGGCTTGGTGCACGAGCACCTCAAGCTGTCCGCGAAGCTCGCGCACGAGGCTGCCGCCGGTCCCGACCCCGTCGTGGTGGCCTCCAGCCATCCAGACGGCACCGTCGTCCTGCACGGCGACGGCCGACACATGCTGCGACCATACCTTGTGCGGGTTGCGCAGGTGGCCGTCGTCCGTCAGCGAAAAGGCAAAAGCGCCGCCGCCAAACTCGCCGGCCGAAAGCCCGACGAAGATTTCCCGGTTGGTCGCGGCGACAGCGCGCACCGAGCCGAGCAAAAATTCGAGGAAGCGTGGGGGCTCGGCGCGATCCGGTGCCACCACTTCGGCGAGAGGAATCCTACGCGCGACTTTCCCGTCCTCGATGATGACCACGGTGCCGCCGCCGATTGCCACGTGAAAGCGGCCCAGCGTTGCCAGGTGAAAGCGAATCGGGGCCGGGATTTCCCCGAGGGAACAGAGGAGACGGGGCGCGGCAACCGAAGGATCTAAAGCGAGGAGCTCGACTTCTTTGCCTCGCAGGGAGACGGCAAGCCGGCTCCCTTCCCCCGTCGAAAATCCCAAATATCGCCGGCCGCCGCCCGGATCGAACCGCGTGAATGTCCGCGCGACAGAATCGAGGCGCCAGAACCGCGGCGGCGACGCGATTTCCGTTCGGTATCCCAGTCCCCAGAAATCCGTCTCGACGATGATGTCGTCGCCCCAGCGGGCGATGGAACGGATTTCCATTTGTTGCACGAGCGGCGGGACGCTGAATGCGGGTGTGTCCGCCCGCTGGGCCGATAATTGAACAGCCGGTGCGACAAGCGCCGCAAGGATCGCCAGCATGGAAGCCTGTCGCACGATCATCTTACGGTGGAGACCATGAATTCTTAGGGTTAGAACTGGCGCTCGCGACTGCTTCATCGGGAGAGAAGATGAGGAGCCGCTAAAGGACGAATGAACCGGTGAGTTCAGAGAGGAAATACCCGATGGCGAGATTTTATCGTCGCCGTGGTCCTCCGCCGCACCTCCGTGGATCAGGGATTTCAGAAAACGGAATAACGCAGCCTGCCGCGGTCGCACTCCTCACACGGCGCACGGGCGCCAATCCTTCCAGAAACGGGCACTTGGAGTATCCTTGATTGAACGCGGCGCCGGGGGCATTGAAGCGGAACCCGCGGGGTTCGCCTTGGTCGGTTTGAAATCCGAAGACAGGGGTTCCTCCGTTCGCTCCCAGCGGAACAGCCATTGGGGAGCAGATCGGGCGCCAGCACTCATGTTGACTAAAGTTCCAAGCCACGGGCAGCCGCTCGCGCCGATCGTTCTCCCTCATCCCTTGAGTAACGCGGAGCCGCGCCGGCCTTTTTCGCGCGGGTTGGGACTGGCGATCTTTGCCGTGCTGCTGGCGGCTTACGCCAACTTCAACTTCGTCTGGAATCAATTCTACCGCGATACCCCGATGCTGTTCGACACGGCGTGGTATGCGCATCTCGTGCATCGGAGTTCACCGCTCTTGCAAAACCCGCCGACGGTCACCTTCGACACGATCGGGCCAAATTTCTACGCCACGCACCTCTCGCCGCTGCTGTGGGTGTTTTCCTGGCCCACCTACGTTTTGCCCGTAAGTCCGGAACTCTGGGTCGCACTCCTCGAAGCGGCCAAATATGCGCTGCTCGCGCTGGTCGTCGGGCTTGGTGTGCGATCGCTGCTCGCGGGGAGGGAGGCGTTGTCACCCGCGCAAAAAGCGAGCGCGGCGGCCGTCGTGCTCCTGGCGCCTTTTAACGGCATCGTCCTCGCCTCGATCGCCTACCCTCATTTCGAAGGTTGGTTTATCGTCGGCGCGCTGGGGTTTCTTTTCGTGCTGTATCAGAAGCGCACCCGCGCCGCCGCCGTGATCTTTGCCGCGACCTTGCTGCTGCGTGAAGACATGGGCTTCCATCTTTGCGGCTTGCTCGTGGTCACCGCGTTGGCCGCGTGGTGGGTGCGTGGACATTGGGATCGCGAGATCGGGCGTTGGGCCGCTTTCGCCGCCGCCGGATTTTTGTGGAGTGTCGCAGCCATGGCGCTGATGAGAATCTATTTTCCCGGGGATGACGCTTTCAGCCGCGTCTACCTCGGGACTCCCCCGTTCGCCCATCTCACCGGCGCGGAAATTCTCAACCGCGTCATCGCGCATGCCCAGACGCGCGCCTTCTTCTGGCTGCCGCTCGCGGTCTTTTTGGTTTGGGCCATGGTGCGCCGCAGCTGGTGGGTCTTGCTGGGATACGCCGCCTTCCTGCCTTGGATCACAGTGAACTTCATCGCGCGGTCGCAGGCGGCTGCGACCCTCGCGCTCTATTATTCCTTTCCGCTCGGCGTGGCGCTGCTGTGGCCGGTGGTCGGTCACCCGGTGTTCGCGCGGCCCGGCGAACGCTTCGGCTTCGGGTGGTTTGCGGCGGCTCTGCTGCTTTCGATCATCGGTTATCTCCCGATTCGCTCAGAACCGCCGCAGCTCGAATGGCGTGCCATGCTTTATCCGGTCACGAGCACGGCGCGCAACCTGGAGGCGACGGCCGACGCGATCGCGGGGGCCGCCGACCAAGGCGAGGTCATCGCCATCGACGACGGCGTGGCCGGCTTGGCGCCAGCGCGCTTCGTGGCGAAAACGCTGCTCGGCATGGGTCAGCAGAAAATCGGGCTCGCCGCCTTTTATTCCAACGGCCGCCTGCTCCAGGTATCCTGGGAAAAAACCACTCATCTCCCCTTCCGTTATCGGGTGAAAGGCACGCACCTGATCGTGCTTGCGAAGGCGTCACTCGCGTGGCCGCAGCTCGATCTCATCAGTTCGAGCGCCGGCTCCATCGCACCGATGCTTCACGGAGAAACGCTCGACCTCGCGTGGACGCCACCGCGAGCCGGTCGTCCGCTCCGGGTGGTGGCGCAGGGGCCGAAACTCTATTTTCCCGCCGGTGAGGCCACCGCGACCTTCAAGCTCTCGATCGATCGGGCGCAAGCCTCGGCCGACGATGCGGTCCTTTGCGAAGTGGTCGCCGGCCAGCAGGACGGACAGGTGATCGCCGCTCATTCGTTTCCTCTTTCCGCGCTCGGAGCCGGTGCATCGACCGTGGAAGGAGCAATCACCTTTGTGATTCCCGAAGATCAAGGCGCCGGGGTGCAGCTTCGCGTGCGAGCGCCCAGCGGTTCCGCCGGGCGCGTCGTCGATGTGATCTTGAAGACCAGCCTTCCGGCCGGAGAAATCGCGGTTATGACTGAGGGTTCCGCCACGCCATGAACCCATCGACCCCACCGCGACTCGGCATCGTCACGCCACTCGGAAACGAGCGGAAGTGCATCTCCGCGCTCCTCGATGAGGTGACGGCCCAGCTCCAGCCGGATGACCGGGTTTACTGCGTGTTGGACAACGTGTCGAAAGACGGAACGCGCGAGATTGTGGAAGCTCGGACCCGGGACGATCCACGGGTCGTTTTGGTCTGGTCGCCGCAGAATCGCTCCGTCGTCGATGCGTACTTCGCCGGCTACCGCGCCGCCTTCGAGGCGGGCTGTCGTTGGATTCTGGAGATGGATGCCGGGTTCAGTCATCACCCGGCCAAAATCCCCGAATTCGTGGCCGCGATGGAGGAAGGCTACAATTTTGTCGGCGGCAGCCGCTTTATGCCGGGCGGCGATCATCGCGGACCGTGGACCCGCCGTCTGCTGAGCTACGGCGGCACCGTGCTCGCCCGAAAGATGTTGCACAGTCGGATGACCGACATGACGAGCGGCTTCGAATGTTTCGACCGCACCGCGATGGCCCAGGTGCTTGAGCGCGGCGTGCGGAGTCGCGCGAACTTTTTCCAGACGGAGATCCGCCACATGATGCACCAGTTCCGCTGGAAGGAAATTCCGATCGTCTACGTGAACGACCAGGTGACGGTGGGCCGCAGCGCCGTCCGCGAATCATTCCGCATTCTGTTCCAGCTCGCCCGAAATCATGAGTCCTGAAAAAACCACCATCGTCGTCACCACCATCCAACCACCGACGGAATGCATGCGAAAGCTCGCTGCCCGCGCGAGCGAGTTGGGGATGAGTTGGCTGGTCATCGGCGATCGAAAAGGTCCTTCGGAATTCTCCCTCGCCCCCGCGGAATTGGTGACGATCGAGCAGCAACGCGAACTGCCCTTCAAGCTCGCGAAGCTCCTTCCCGAGAAACATTACGCGCGCAAAAATCTCGGCTACCTCCTGGCCATGTCGCGTGGCTGTGAACGGCTCTACGAGACGGACGACGACAATGCGCCCATCGAAGGCTGGCACCTGCGCGAGCGGGTCACGGAAGCGCGGCGCCTCGCAACCACCACCGCCCCCCACTGGGTGAATATCTACCAGGCGTTCACGTCAGAGCACATCTGGCCACGCGGCCTTCCGTTGAGTGAGGTTCGCCGGAAATTCGCCGACGACTTCACGATCGCCGCGACGCCCGTCCGGGTACCCGCGCCGATCCAGCAGGGGCTCGCGAATGGCTCGCCCGACGTTGATGCGGTGTGGCGCCTCGTCCTCGACCACGACATCACTTTCGACGAGGTCCCAAATCTCCTCTTACCCAAAGGCGTGTGGTGCCCGTTCAACAGCCAGAACACCTGGTGGTGGAAGGAAGCCTTCCCCCTGCTTTACCTCCCCAGTTATTGCTCATTCCGGATGACGGACATCTGGCGAAGCTTCATCGCACAACGCTGTCTCTGGGAGCTGGGCTACGAACTGGAGTTTCACCACGCCGACGTGCACCAGCTGCGGAATGAGCACAATTTGCTGCACGATTTCAAAGACGAGACGGTCGGCTATCTCCGCAATGATGAGATCCGTGCCATCCTCGGGGCCTGTTCGCTCGCGCCTGGCGCCGGCAATGTGAAGAACAATATTTATGTCTGCTACCAAGCCCTCGCTGAAGCCGACGTTGTCGCCAAGACCGAGCTCGATCTGGTTCAGGCCTGGCTCGACGACTGCGCTTAAAATCAGAGTCGTCGGATTCGCCGGGCCTGTAGCGCCCGCCACCGCGCCGCAATTTCTTCGACACCATTGTGGTCGTCTCCCAGTAGTAGCCGTCGCGCAATTTTGCGGTATCCCATGACCCCATCTTCGAGAGCGGTGCTTTTTCTCCGCCTGCTTTTGGCAGGCTCGCTCGCGGTTGCAGGAGGCTGTGCGACCGTTTCATCCGATGAGCCGACTCAAACTGCGCCATCACCCTCCCGCGCCCCCAC
>JBDSSU010000245.1:0-23382 GCA_039928635.1 Opitutaceae bacterium
GGCTCGGTCGGCGCATCAAACTTCCCGATCCAGCGATACGAGCGGGGAAAGGTCTCGGCATACACGGTGACCGGTTCCGTGCGCTGGCTTGGCATCACGTTGCTCAGGTCGGGAATCCACCAGGCGGTGGGCAGGCCCGGTTCCGAATTCGACGGGCCGATCCAGGCCGAGAAAGTGTTGAAGCGAAGTTTATACCGCCCGTCCACCGGCGCGTTGAATTGATCGAACCACATCCAGTAGGACGGATATTGGCTCGCGATCTCCACGAATCCCTCGATCTCGCGCTTGGCCGGATCCGCCGCGCCCACGGTCATGGGCATTTTCTTGCCGAAGTATTCATACTGGGAGTGATACCCCGAGACGGGAATCACCATGCGCTCCTGCTCGTTGGTGAACTTATTCGTGTTGCTCACGAAGGAGGGCTGCTCGCGGGCATAAAACCGTTTGACGGTCGCGGCGGGCGGCGCGATCTGCTTCGCCATCACGTTGCGCAGGGCAAACTCCGCCACCTCCAGATAGCGGGAAAGCTGCAGATGGGAGACATCCAAGGCGTCACCGATCTTATTGTAGTGCCAGGCGACCGGGTCCTCCGGCAGCTTGTCCTTCAACTGCAACCACGGAGCGTGGAGCAGGTCGCGCAGCGTGTTCTCGTATTCATGGCGGTTGAGCCGCCGGCGCGTGGCCCGGCCGTTCTGGGCGTCCCGCTTCTGCTCGTAGCCCACCAAGTCCTGCGAAATCTTCCCGAGGAATTCCCTCAGTGCATCCGGCTCCGGCCGTTCTTGCTTCTTTGGTGGCATTTCCCCGGCGGACACGCGGTCAAACACTTTCACCCAAGTCGCGTAGTTCGCGGCACTCTCGGGGTGAAACGAGAGCGACGTCAGGTCCAGCCCGGCTTTCATCTCAAACTCGTCATGGCATTCGGCGCAGTGCAGATCGATGAATGCGATCGCCGCCCCGGAGAGCGCCTGCTCCACGGTCGCGCCGCGCAACGGCCCGGCGACCGCGCCGGCGCCCAGCACCAGCCAGCAAACCAGAATGTTGGCGCGCATAATTTTTTTTGGAGGGGAGTTGGGCGGACAAATCCGTCGGGGCGAAATCTGCCTAGGAGTGTTGGAGTCGGGCGACGAAGCGCCGAGGTTCCGGGGTAGGCTTCAAAATGAATTTAGCATCCGGTCACCGGCCTGGCCAATGGACAATTGGAGAATCTTTTATGGTTTTGCATTTCGCCACTGCCTGCCGGCGAATTGCTTTGGACCACGTCCTGTGTTCCGCCCCGGCACCCATCAGAAGGAGAACCCCGCCTGATGCGCACTGCGCCCGGGCCTAAAACCGTAGCTGTGCTCCGAGAAGCCGGCTTCAAACAACGGAACGATCACCTGAAGGAGCGCCTTCTGTATCCACCGATCCTGCACCGCCGACACTCCCAGCTAGCGGGTGCCCCCTCTCATCCGGTGGGCCCGCCTTGCGGTTCTTGTTCATCAGGCCAGCGCTTTGCCGTGGGCTTCCCTTCCCACGAATGCCTCGCGGCTCCGCAGTTGTCCTTCGGCTAGGTCTTCCTCTGCCGGGCGACCATCAGACTTACATTGCTTCTACCGCTCATGTTCACTGGCAAGCAGGTGCGCCGTGCCGGGCCACCACAAAAAAGCCCACGGGCGAGGCCGCGGGCTTTGGCAGAAGAAGCGAGCGACGGAATTTAAACGTTGCCCAAGTGTCCGGTCGAATCGCCGAACCGGGTCACATCAGAGAGCCCGGCTTGGTTCGCGAGGCTCACGAACAGATTCGAGAGCGGCTTCGAACCGTGCTTCACATAACGGCCCGGGGTCAGAAGGCCGCCACCACCACCCGCGAGTACGAGCGGCAGATTGTCGTGAGTGTGACGGTTTCCGTCAGCATTACCGCTACCGTAGAGAATGCGGGAGTTGTGCAGGAGCGAGTTTCCATCGACATCGCGGGTGCCGTCCAAACGTTGCAGGAACGCGGCGAATCGCTGGGCGTACCACAGATCGATTCTACTCACCTTCTCAATCCGCTCCTCGTTATTTTGGTGATGCGAAAGATCATGATGCCCTTCGGGAATTCCCATATGGCTGAACGAACGATTGTCGCCATCGTGGCCCAGCATCATCGTCACCACCCGGGTCGAGTCGGTTTGGAAAGCGAGCAGCAGCATGTCGTACATGAGGTCGACATAGTCCGCGTGGGCTTGCGGGATCCCGGCGGGAGTGGCTTGGGTGGGATCCGGGCTCGCGCCAAATTGTTCGGCACGTTGAATCCGCGCCTCAACGTCACGAATCCCGGTCAGATATTGATCGAGCTTCTCGCGATCATTGTTCGAGAGGCGGTTCTGCATGCGGTGCGCGTCATCCATCACGAAATCGAGCACCGAACGGCGCGCCATGAGGCGACTCTGGACCTGTTGCGAGCGTTCACCGTGAGGACCGATGCCGAAGAGCCGTTCGAAAACGATCCGCGGATTATTCTCGGGCGTCATCGGCGTCGTCGCGGATTTCCAAGAGACATTAAATTGATAAGCGCAGGAATAGTTGGAGTCGCAGCCCGCGGATTTGCGATTGAGATCGCAGGTAAGCTCGAGGGAAGGGAACCGGGTCAAATGTCCAATTTTGTTGGCAATGACCTGGTCGATCGAAACCCCCGCGCGAATATCCGTCGCGCTCTTGTTCAGGCGAACACCGGTAAGAAAAACCCCGGTACCTCGGGCATGGTCACCCCCGCCATCGGCTCCACCGGTGGCATTCACGTGATCGAGTTCGCCGAGCACCTGCACGTGGCGTCGGACCGACTCCAACGGGGCAAGCGTCGGGTTGAACTTGAAATCCGCCCCGCCACCCTCGGGCCAGAAGCGGGAGGGAATTGCACCGTTGGGAAAGAAGATAAAAGCCGTCCGCAAAGGCGCGCCCGTCGCCGTCGTTGCCAGGCGGGCATCCGCGCCCGCGGCGAGTGCGCGAGGCGAGATCAATGAACCAAAAGCGGGCAAAGCGACACAAGCGCCGAGCCCTTTCAGAAAGTGCCGGCGGTTCATGGCTGCGAGGTGTTGTGACAAGTCAGCAGAGGTCTTCATGATTTAAAATTTTGTTTGGGAGAGGCGTTCTGGAACCTGGGTAGGCGACGGTGTTTCGCCGGCCAGCGAGGGGGTGGTCTGCCGGCGCTGTTGGAAAGGTGCCGAGTTTACGATGCCTTGCAACAGAACCGACGAGCGACCGCCCGAGGCTTCAAGCTGCGCGACGAGTTGGTCGAGGGTTACCTCATCGTAGTACTGCAGGCCGCGGCCAAGCGCGTACGTGAGCAACTTCTCGCTAATGCAGTAGTAGAAGTCGCGGCGATGCGAAGTCACGAGGACGTCTTTCAAGCCACGGATATCGGCAAAGGATTCTCCCGTGATGAGTTTCCCAGCGGGCTGAACCGGCTGGTTTACCTCGGTGGTGCGCCACGCGCCCATGGCGTTGAAATTTTCCAAGGCGAGCCCCAGTGGATCCATTCGACTGTGACAGGAGGCGCACGTCGGGTTTTTGGCGTGCAACGCCAGCGTATCGCGCAAGCTCATCGTTTTGAGCTCGGCCGCAGACGCCGCCGCCTCGAGGGAAGGAATATTCGGCGGCGGCGGAGCGGGCGGAGTTCCAAGAATGGCGTCGAGGATAAATACCCCGCGTTTAACGGGTGAGGTGCGGGTTGGGTTTGAGGTCACTGCCAAGATGGTGCCTTGCGTCAACACCCCGCCGCGCGGGCTGTTTTCGGGGAGCATTACCTTTCGCATTTCGGATCCTTTGACGCCCTCAATCCCATAAAAATTCGCCAGAGCTTCATTGAGGAAGGCGTAATCGCTCTTCAGCAGTTCGAGCATACTGCGATCCTCCTTGAGGAGGTAACCGAAGCTCATCTCGGTTTCCTGCAGCATTGCCCTGCGCAAAGCATCGGTGAGATCCGGCTTTGGTGAACGAGTAAACTCCATCACGATGGTGCGGGCTGTATTGGACGCCGCGTTGTCTTCGGCTGAACGTTGCTCTCTGGGGATCGCTTGGAGACGAGCCAAGGTATCACGCGCCTCCTCGTAAGCGGGGTTTGGATTGTCGCGGAGGTAGACGTCAAGCGCGTTGATCGGGACCGTGGCAATGTCGCGGGCTTGCAGCCACTGGCCGGTAAAATTCTTCACCAACTCTTGGGCACGGGGATCAGCCAGCATTCGCGGAACCTGAGCGGCGAGGTTCGCGCGCAAGGTCCCGGTCGCGGCCAGTTTGAACAGCTCATCGTCGGGCATCGACGACCAAAAAAAGTAGGAGAGCCGCGAAGCCAGGGAGTATTCATCGACGAGAGGATGCGTCTGGGCCGTCTTCACGGGCTCGGTGCGATCTTCGCGGAAAATGAAGGTGGGTGATGCCAGGGCCGCGACCATCGCCTGAGCCACACCGGTTTCGAAAGTACTAGTCGGCTGGGAGTAAACTTTTTCGGCCAAACCGACGAGACGTTCCAAGGTCACGGTATCCACCGGACGCCGAAAGGCACGTGTCGCGAATTTTTCGAGGATCTCCTGGGCGTAGAGGCGGCGTCCTTTTACATCCACCGGGATCTCGCGCGGAAAGAATTTTTCGTAGCCCGGCGTACTCACCCAGTGCTTCGGTTCCAAGGGTCCACGAACCGTCACGGCGTTTATCCGCATGCGCAGTTTTCGATATTGGGGCGTTTCCGGCCCAACGGGTTGAATCTCCATGGAGAGCTCGTGCTCTCCCGCCGTAAGCTCCCGGTCGAAAGTGTACTCGAATTTCTTGCCGTATCCTTCGCGCACAAATTCTTGCTCCAGAAGTTTCTGACCATCCAAGGTCAGAATCACCTTACATTTATTCAGGTCGAAAAGGTCGTCGGCGTACGTCTCCTGCGCCAGCAAATCGAACACCAACTGGTACTTTCCGGCATTCTCCACGCGGTGCTTGGCGGCGACAACTGCGGGGGTGTAATAAGACATCACCAAGGTGTCGTTTTCCACCGTTGGCGCGGGACGGGTAACTGGAGGTGGTCCCCCACGTCTGCCGCCACCGCGTCCTCCAGGCAATTGCCCGCGACCGCGACCGGCAGGCGGTGGCGGTGGAGGTTGGGCCGCTGCCACCGAAGGAGGAGCATCGGCCGCCGGCGTCGGAGCAGCAGCCGGGGGAACGACGGCCACTGCGGGCCCCGGGGCAGTCGGAACCGAGGTTGCAGGAATCGGAACCGACGCGGGGGCGTCAGCGGGAATGACTTCTGGTGGCTTGGGAGCTTCCGGAATCTTCGTGTCGGCCCTCACCGTGCTGAATTGCCGGCCATAGAGGGACGTCTCGACAATTGTCCGCGGTTTAGTGACCACCGCTTTCGCGATCACGGTCTGAGCGGTATCGAGATATTTTTCCATCAACAGCGGTGAGATCGTCAGCACGTCCGCGATGTTATCGAAGCCATGCCCGGTGTCGTCCGCGGGAAATTCCTTCTGCGTGTCAAATTCGATGCCCAGCAAATCACGGATGGTGTTTCGATATTCCACCCGGTTAAGACGCCGCACCGTGACACGACCTGGGTCGGGGCGATTTGGATCGAGGCCAAGCCCCTCGCGCTTGATCCATTGCATCAACTTTTCCGCTTCAGCCCCTGAGGGCTTTTCTTCGTCGACGGGAGGCATGATCCCGGAGCGTACATTCCGCAAAGCGCGCAACCACAGACCATGATCACCGAGATCGGCCGCCGTGTTAAAACCATCGAGCTTCACCCCGCCTTTTTCCGCACCATCTCCGTGGCAATCGTAGCAATAGCGTTCGAGGATCGGCTGAATGTCCCGACGGAATACGGCCAATTTTGGATCGGCAGGCGTGTCGGCGGCCGAAGCAAAAACCGGCAGAGTAGCCGCCGCGACCATCACCACGGCGATGCGCCAGGCGTGAAATTTTTCTTGGAGGTGGAAGCGCCGTGTCTCGCGCCAATTACGTGGGGCCATGATTAAAGATGATTTGGAGACAAAGACGGACCTGAACTCCGAAAGATTCACGCGATCGCCGGCAGGGGAAACCCGTCCATCGATGGCCGGTAGTCCAAAACGAAGTATCGGCGCCAAAAAACAACCGGGAGCTTTGCTGAACGCAAGCGACCGGCCCAAAAACCCTGGCAGCGCCCGCCCCAACCCGCCCTCATCAGCGGCACCTTTTCAGCCGAGCAGTGTGGCGCCCTCGGTGCCGCATGGCATTCATTCTGCGACAAAAAACGAAAATCAACTCAGCAGATTCAGGAAACGTTCGCGTTCACATCACGAGGAGAGAGGCGGCGGGCCAACGCCGTGCGAATGCTGCTTTCCTGAGGTAAACGGTGGACCCGTCGCGCTACCATATCGGCCGGAGAGGGATAACTCTCTGGGATTTTAACTGGAGGCCCCGCGCTGGAAATTTCTTTTGCTGGGCCCGGAGCAGCGGCTGCCGGGCGGGGGGTTCCCGATGAAAACGGCGGATAGGTCGTCCCAGTCACCGCGCCAAATAATTCCTGTCCCCACCGCCGCTGCAAAATCATCAACTCTGCCGGGGTGCATTCCCCGAGGAAATTCCGATCGGCCACGAAAAGCTGCTCGAGCAATTCGGGGTTCAAGAAATGTCTCACCGCCTGCCGTGACCAACCGGTGACCAGCTCAAGGAACGGGTTGGCATCGGTCGCGAGGTGATGGAGAAATTTCTCGGGTTCGCTCAACTCATCGGGAGGGTTGCGATAGCGATCGATATTTAAACACAGCGCGACCACGGGGTCGTGTAACTTCTGAGAATAGCTGCGCTGTGATCCAAATCGGCGGAACCCCATGAGTTCGTAAAAGCCGTTGTGGCTCGGGCTCACCGAAGCGACCGCAAAGTGGTAGCCGGATTTCATCATGTGCGCGATGGCACAACGCATCAGCTCCGTCGCAACCCCGGTTTTCCGGTACTCTTCGGCGACGGCTTGATTCGTCACTTCGCAAACGCGCGCGCCCGTGGCGCGAAGGGCATCGAGTTCGGCTTTAAACGCGGAGTTCGAAGGCAGGCCGAGATCAATCGAGTCACCCACCACACTGAGAACCCCCACCACCTCGCCATCTTTTTTGGCGACGAACGTGGCCGTTTCCGACGTCGTCTCGTAAATTCGCAACCGGAGTCCGGAGGGTTCCGGGTTCAAGAATCCAGTCCCCAAATACACCTGGTGCACCAGGCGATACGCCCGCCGCAAGTCTTCCAGCTTCAACGCCCTTTCGATCACCGCGCCTTTTGTCTCGCCGCCGAACAAACCCGAACGCTGGAGGAACGTTAACTTCCGTTTCGCCGTCGCGCTATCCAGGGCTTCTTGACGAACTGCGGAAGAAGCGGCCGCACCGCTTTTCACTCCGAGGTCGACCGATGTCTGGTGAGCTGGTGCCATGAGCGAGGTCGTCGGTTTAAAAGGAAGTGGGAGTTCACGCCTGCTACGTTTGTCATTGCGGCAGTTTGCTGCGGTGCAGCAAGGGAAAGGCGGGGTGCGCCGAGATTTCACTTTTTTTTCCCAGCACGCCAAAGGATTCGGTCCCCAAACGCCGGGGAGGTCGCGGAAGGAGAACGCCCGATCATCGAGTTAGCCGAAGGTTGGAAGACTCATAACTCGCTGAGTCTCCGGCGCTCGCTCGCGCTACTCGACCATTTCACCTCGGCGGCTGGGGGGTTTCCCCGCGGTCAAGACAGGAAATCCCTGATTGCTTCCCAATCCACGGGATAGCCTCTTCAGGCCTATCGTTCTGCGGACCAAACCATCGAGGTCGTGGCCGTTTTCCGATAGGCGAGCAAGAGCGCGAGCGTTACGAGGGTGAAGCTTCCGCCCACCCGTAAAACACCGCGATTGCCGGCCAATTCGACCAGAGTTCCGAAAGAGAAATCTACAGTGAATCCCTGGAATCCGGTCAGCAACCAAACCGGTTCGGCACTGCGACGATGAGCGCAGCACAGTGCGATGGACCCTCTGCATCGATCATTCATGATTGCGCCCACGAAGTGGACGAGTGGCTCGGCGCGCTGCTCGCACTACTTTTTCAACGTGCTACAAAAACGCGCCAGCCGTTCGACCCCTTTGGTGATGATCTCATCACTCGTGGCGTAACTAAGCCGCAGATACCCTTCGGCACCGAACGCGCTGCCGGGGACGGCTGCCACTTTTTCGGTATCGAGCAGACGATTGCAGAACTCGAGATCCGTGAGGCCAAAACTCGAGATATTGGGAAACAGATAAAAAGCTCCCTCCGCCAGCAGACATGACACCCCGGGGATTTTGTTGAGTTCGCCATGCAACAGCCTTCGACGGCGGTCGAAGGCGGTCAGCATCACCTTTAAAGCCGCCGCCGTTTTCTCTTTTTCCTTCAGCGCAGCAAGCGCGCCGTACTGCGCGAACGTCGTCACGTTGGACGAAATCTGGCTCTGCAATTCAGAAATTGCTTTGGCGATCGGCGCGGGCGCGAGCGTGGTGCCAATTCGCCAACCGGTCATCGCATAGGTTTTCGAAAAACCAGCGACGGTAATTGTCCGCGCCTCCGCCTCCTTGCTCAGCGTCGCGACACAGGTCGGCTGCACGCCATCATAAACGAGGTGCTCGTACATCTCGTCGGAGAGAATGTAGAGATTATGCCTGATCGCTACGGCCACGATTTCCTCCAGCTCCTTGCGGGTATAAACCGCACCGGTCGGATTCGAGGGGGAATTTAAAATCAACAGCTTCGTTTTCGGAGTGATCGCCGCTTCGACCATCGCCGGGGTCAGCCGGAATCCGGTTTTGTCGTCGGCCAGGACAAACTTCGGGGTCGCTCCCGCCAGCTTCACCATCTCGGGATAACTCACCCAGTAGGGCGCGGGGACAATGACCTCGTCGCCCGGTGAACACGTGGCGAGCACACCGAGGTAACAATTGAATTTTCCGCCGGGCGACACGATGACCTGCGACGGAGCGGCCTTCAGTCCGTATTCGGCGGCGTAGCGATCGACGATCGCCTGGCGCAATGGCTCAATGCCTGGCGTGGGCGCGTACTTTGTTTTGCCAGCTTTTAGCGCGGCGATGCACGCTTCCTTAATGTGCTCAGGAGTGTCGAAGTCGGGTTCGCCGGCGGCGAAACCACAGACATCTTCACCGGCGGCCTGCAGGGCTTTGGCTCTCGCATCGACGGCCAGCGTCGGCGATGGCGAAACATTGCGGGCCCAGGACGAGAGTGGCGCGGGAGGGTTGCTCATGGACAAACGGGGCAGACGAAAAGGTCCGTCTCCGGGAAATGCAAGCCCGCCCATCGCGCCGGTAGTGGGTCCTTTTGAATTCCGAGCCGAAAATGGCACGGGAAATTTATGACGAAAAAAAACACCACCCCTCGTTCCCCAATTCCCCGACGAACTCACCGTTCCAAGGGACCGCACCCGGGAGTTTTCCGCCTAAAGAAAGATCTGATCATCGCGGCAGGAACCGAGGTGCTTACCGCCCCTTCAAAGGTCCTGCGGAACGGGAAGCATCACGAACTTTTCATCACCTTTGGAAGAGATCACGTCGGATCACTGGTGGTGGATGCGGCGACCATCAATTGTCGTCCGGACTTATTTGAACATTTGAACACACGACCCCATGAATAAAAAAAGTAAACTCACCGCGCAGCGGTTGCATCCCCGCGAGCTGCCCAAGCTCGCCAAACCAGATGTGGTTTACGCGTTCAAACATGCGGAGCACATCGGCTCGACGCACGAAAGGCGCATGTACCGCGAGCAATTCCCCGTCGCTCGCATTCCACTCCACTCCGCACCCGCCCCAGCCCGCTTGGCGGACGTTCAGCGGATGCTTAGCAGGATTCCGAATAATGTCTGCCCGAACGCCACTGCGATGAAGAAGCCGGCGCGAAAGCTGAAATCCTCGAAATAAAGAGGTTTTCAGTGTGTAAATGGAGGTAAACAGTATCTTGGCGCCCCCGCAAATCCCTGTGAACGTGATGGGAGGGAAAGAAGACGAGGGGAAGTTTGGGCTGCGTGTTCGGCAGGATCATTTTCCGACGAGAAGAGCGCCGAGTTCTTCTCTGCAACCGGGCGAGGGCGCTAAACGAAAGCAGGGAGGTCGGTCACGGGAAGAACTTGTAGACTCTACCATTCTTTGGGTCACCGTCATTGCACGACACCCGAGCTGTTGATGCTTTGAATGATTCGTGCTCTCTGAACCTCTGTCAGCCGCGGATTACTAGCAACTACCGCATTCATGCGGGTGAGATCGCGAGACTTCCAGTATTTGATATATCGTGCGAAATTTTCCGACTGCTCGAAAGCTGGGTCGTTGATGACAACCCAATCGAGCGCGTTCTCCGGGGAACTCGTCATCAACTTTGCAAAAGTCGCCCTCATAATTGGCTCTCGCATTTCAGTGTCAGAACTCAGTTTAAAAAGCTCTTTGGTTAACTCGAAATCCTTTTTCGAAAGGTCCGGAAGATATCCCAGTAGTGCAGAATCAACGTCTGCCTTATTCTTACCGCGTTCACTTTCGAACCAGCTCTTCGCCAGAGAGAAATTCCCCGCTTCAGCAAGTGATTTAAAGACAGTAATCATAGCAGGGCGCCTCTCGTTCGCTCGGGGAAGCAAATAGACCGATTCCAATGCGAGATGGGGATCTTCTCGGGAAATTTTCTCTGTTATTACTTGCAATGCTACCTCTCGATCTGCCCCCGTGTTGACGGTCGATAGTGCGGCAATCGCATCCTTGAAGCTGACTTCAGACAAATATTCGAAAACCTTTTTTGTAAACAAGGGCCTCCACAAGCTGGTCTGCATTTCGTGTAACAAGTCAGACACAGATTCTATTCGGTCATCCTGCAAAGCGGCATCAATAAATCTTGATACCCTCTCGGCTTGAGATGCTCGCTCCACCGGGCTCATCGACAAATGAGGGGGCCAAAGCGCTTCAAGCCACCTCCAAGCGTCTGTCATGTTGACTTCACCCCATCCGGCGAGGATTTGATCCTCATATTTTGCCCGAGCGCCAGCCGAAGCAGGCTCTACAGACCTCAGGGCAGCAGATGGATTCAATCGCCCCCACTGCCGCCACAACATCAAAATAAACTCATCTCCTTGCACGGTCCGCGACCGCTGAGCCAGCTGGCTCAAATATTTCTTAACTTGGGTTTCGGTCAAATCCCTAACCTGAGTGCGAAACTCGACTAGGCTGGCATTTTTAACCGGGGAAAGTAGCGCGTCTTCAAATTCCCACTCTCGCGTCTTTGGATTTCTAACTTCAAGTAACACGTCTGACCTAACATATCCCTCCTTATTTTGTCGAAGAAATGTCGGGATGTAATAAGCTGCGACTAGGGAAAGTATCCACAGACTCGCTGCCGCCGTGATTTTCATTGCTTGCTATCTTTGAATGGCTGAGGACGCGGTAACAAGGCCCTCTGCATTTGCTGGGCCGCCTGCGCCTTCTCTGGCGAAAGGTAGGCAAGCAACGAGTTCGCCACAGACGGGTCTTTTTCAACCAACCTTGGAAATGCGCCGAGGATTGCTGCGTCTCGTTCATATCCCGGCGGGCGCTGGGCGATCGATTCTCTTATGAGCGAGGGATCACTCGCTAAAGACCACTCTCGAAAGATCGCTGAAATCGCCGCCGCTTTAGAGCTTTCGGGTGAATTAGATCCCTTAACTAGAGAAATCGCTTGGTTTACCCCCTCCTCAAGCTTTGCTGTCGCAGCCCCCACTAGCGCATTGCTAAGCAAATTGCCGCTTTGGGACTCCAAAAAGGCGTTTAGCCTTTCCGGATAAAAGCGAGCAAGGTGTCCGGCTATCTGGGCCGATAGGATTCGCTTCATGATCCCCGGCGGTACTGATTCGTATATGCGCATTGAGTCGTCCACCAACAAATTTGCCTGAAGTGACTCGATCAAGTGGAGATAGCGCGCCTGAACTGTAGTCAGCCCTGAATTCGGCTCAATGCGACTCAAAAGCCATGCCCATGCAGCGGCCGCGTCACGCCGCGCCCAACCTGCGAGGACCGAATCTTCTCGCGACTCTCGTTCGTCGCTAGAAAAGTTTTCTAACGATTTCAACGCTTCGGCCGGGTCAATTTCGCCCCATTTCTCCAAAATGGCTTTTTGCTCAGCAAAATTTGATCTCGAACCGGTCCGCTTTCTCAGCGCGTTAAAAGCTTGTCGCAGGTCCTCCCCGTCAGCGGGCCTTGCGCGATCGCCCACTTCTCGAATCGAATCCGTACGCCCCGGCCCCGGTGCTACGGTGTCCGCTCCGCTAGGCCTGCGCTCCTTTCGCGATTTCTCTTCAACGTTCCTAACGGACAAAATAAATACAATCACAAAGGATAGTATACAAAGCGCTATAAACGCGATTTTAGCAGCGACGTTTCTATTATGCATCGGTTTAAAAATTCGCGCCCGCCTAGTCTTTATTGGGTTTCCGCTGCCAAGCTTAGGTTCGTCGGCTCCGAAGCAGCCTTGGGAGAAGGTTGGCGCCTCTAAAGGATGTAGTAGAACGGAAAAAACTCCCCGCGAATATCATATTGCGGGGAGTGCCTGATCCTCAAAAGGGTTCGTACATTCCCTGATAAGACAGGTTATCGTACTCATTCCAAACCTCTAAAGCCTCTACCTCACTTATGACGGCACCGTACCAAACTTGCGGATAATTGTATCTGTCGCACATGTACTCGTAGGGGCTATAGTACGCCTGCCCCTGCATATAATTGGAATAAGGCGTGCCGCGTTTACGCCAGGCTCCGTCGTATTCGTTATTCGCGAAGGCCCCGCTTACCAAGCACACCAATAACGTAGACGAGATTAGCATTCGGGATATTAGCCTGTTCTTCATTTTTTTTTGGGTTGGGTTAAGACACGGTAGCGTTTTTACTACCGAGTAATGCAGGATTGGTTAAGGCAAGAATGAGTCAAGCTTGCGAACAACGGGAGCCCGGCTTCACACACTTGCAGGCGGGTAGTACCGCCTGCCGATCTTAGTTAGTTTATAACCGCCGCGACCATCGATTAAACCAAAGGTTTTGCAGCACCATCCGCTGAACAAAACTTCGCCCGGTTTCAGCGTAGCTCAATTGCTTCGCGAGCATTTCTCTTTGCCTTACAGGAGTCGCGAGCCACCTAGATCGTAGACTCCTTTGGAACTTTTAATGCTTCGTCCCGAGTGCTCTCGTTTTGATTTCCGCGCCACCTAGTGGGTATACTTGGTTGGCAAAGTATGCGTCTACACTCTAGGCGCTTCATCCCTTAGTTCCCGAGGCGAAGAGATAATTCAGAGCTTCCCCGCTATTTCGTTACGTCGGCCACGAGTGCGACGATCTCGCGAATTTCCCACGGATGGTCGGCAAGCCCAGCATCCATCGCCGGCGTGACTCGAATCACCGGGTGAATCCGACAGAAGTTAAAATACGTGAAGTACAGCGCGACTGCCGCTCGCTTATTTTTAATTTTACGCGAGAAGGCGAGGGTCGCGCGAGAAAACCGCCTAGTGGATTGCCGCACCGACAGGTTGTAGCGCTCGATGCAGTGGGTTGAGATGGCATCGGGGATCGGGTTACCCATCACGGCGTACTGCCGCATCTTTTTAAGCTTGGGTTGCTCGTACTTTCCGTCCGGCGACATCTTAACGTTCCCAAATTTCTTGGAAATCGTTCCGTAGGCGGCACGTGTGCCGAATGCCTCTTCAAAGGCCGGTCGATAATGCATCAGCTGATCCGTGGAAATCTGAACTTTCCCCGGTAACCTCGATGCTAGATCAGTCGCGAAAGTCTTGGCGTCAGACGTCTCCTTCTTCCCCACATGCCAAGAAATCACGAGCTTGGATTCGGCGTCGATGCCGATCCAGTTCCACATATCTCCGTGTTCCTTTGAACCGATGAGGTCTAGGGGAAGGTTCCGGTCCTTCGCGTGGATGTAGCTCCACATTTCATCCGCCTCGATGTGGAAGCACTTCAAGTTACGGACGTGTTTGTCGTGGTAAGTTTGGCAGGCCGCGCCGATCCAGTTCAGGTTTCGGATGGCAGAGTTTTTCGTAATGTCCGCGATGCGGGCTGCACCACGAATGGAGGTGCCCTCGACGATGGCTGCGACGAGTAGATCCTGCTTGATCTGGGACAAGCGATTCACGGCGGCGCAAATGCTTGAGCGCGCTAGCAAAAGAGTCAACAGGGGAACTAAACCAGTGCTGCTTCAGCTTTGATCTTTGCCGCGAGCCTAGAAATTACGGCGCTGAGCGACCCCGGAGGTACACCAAATCGTTTCTCAATTTCTTTCGCGGACCGACGCTTCAAAAGCATCTGTTTGATCACTCTTTCCCGATTCCATCGATCTTCCGCTGCTTTCTTGGCGATGACGCTGCGTTTCTGAGGCGAAAGGGAAGCGGCCCGCGCATTTCCCCCTTTAATCCCTCCGAGGTGGCCTAGAGCGACCGCAGCGGGGTTTTTCGAGGCATTGTGACGCCTTCGAACCTCATCCACGACACCCGTTGGTAGCGGCAGGCCAATCACCGCTGCGACTTCGAGGGCGGTTTGCTGGTAAATGTCGATTTTAGTAGGTTTCCAGGGCATTGGAGCTGTTGAAAGCTATTGAAGGCTGTAGCCTGCCTGCTCGGTCAAGCAATCTAAACCGAAAAGAACGGGTCACGGACAAACTATCTCCGTTTTTGGTGTAACACTGAATATGACCATCATTTCAGGAAAAGCGGCGATCGAGGCGAACTTTGTCACTCCAACTGGATGCTTTCTGGCAGCAAGGTGTGTAACAGGAGATCCTCTTCACATCCAAGCTTGGATACATAGGGGGTCCATGAATACCGCATTTTTTCAAATTGATTCATTGTGTAATGCATCGGGCCTCCATCGCGAAAACCGCGAGTTACAAACTTGAGGGAGCCGGCTTCCTCGTAAGTGACGAAGGTATGATGTGCCAATACCATTTTTTCGTCAGTCCGGTCGAAATGGAAGTAAGATGGAAAAATGAATATCGGGAAGAAGCCCATTCGGATCGACGCTAATACATTCCTCTCAAATTTGCCGAAATCGTCACCAAAGGTTGGGTCGATAACGGGAAATCCCAGTCCCGCTCTCAAAGCAGCTCGGACTTCTTCGCCGAAACCACATCCGTTCGGGTGGGTTTCTTGGTAATGTTGAGGCAATTCTTTCCCATGAATTCGGAACAACATTTCGACGCCCCAAGAAGTACACGCGTTAGGCGAGGTTTGTGGATGCTGAGCGGCAAGTTCTTCGATCTCTTTCGGGGTGGGTATCATTGACCTTGTTTTGGCTAACAACACTTGACTCACGGTTTTGTGAGTGAAAGGTTGATCTGATTGTGGATATCCGGCAACCAATCAGCGTTGGCAACCTTTTGTTAGACGTATCCAACTACAGGATCGTCAAGCGTGACAGCCAGAAAGAAGCGAGACAGGCCATTATTGAGGAGCAGGGACGAAAGTTAATCGAACTTGCTAAGGATATCATCGAGCACGGACTGAACCCGTCTGATCTCTTGATCGTTATAGAGGCGGAGGACGGAAACCACAATTACATCGTGATTGAAGGCAATCGTCGGCTCACCGCCCTAAATCTCCTGCTGAAGCCAGAGCTTTCTGAAGGAACTCCGATCCATACTGCGTTCAAAAAACTGAACAAACAGCATGGTGACGCCATTCCTAAGGTCTTGGAATGCGTCGTCGTTTCTAGCAAGAAGGCGGGCTCAGTCTGGATCAAACGCAAGCACGCAAGCGGGATGGATGGAGCGGGAACCGAACCTTGGTCGGCGATGGCGAAGGCCCGTGCTGATGCGGAAGGGGGGGGTTCCCGACCGGAACTTGATGCGCTCAATTTCGTGCTCACCGACCCTTCCGTTGAGTCCAAGTTGCGCCAAACCCTGCAAGGGTCACAGTTCAATATCACGACGCTACAGCGCCTTGTCTTAGCAAAGGATGTTCAAGACGCCGTCGGTTTTACCATTCAGGGCGGAAAGATCGTCACGGAACAGGACAGGGGAAGGATGCGTGGGATTTTTAAGGAGCTGGTGTCGATCATCGCTACGGGAAAACACCATGGACAGAAGTTCACCGAAAGAAACGTCGATACAGAAGAACATCGGAACGATTTTCTTGATAAGGTCCTGCCGAACCATTCTAAGAAAAAGAAAGCGGATGGGGCTTGGGAAATTTCCGGGAAACCTAAGGCCGCCAATGTCACGGCGAAAAAACCGAAGACAAAGGAAACCCCTTCCACTGAAGAACAACTCAATCTTATCCCGAAGAAATTCAAACTCGAATTACCCGCGGGGAAGATCAACGACATCTTCGTTGAATTGAAAGAACTCGACGTCACCAAACGTCGCCATGCGGTCTCGGTGCTGTTCAGAATCTTTGTCGAGCTGACGCTCGACAACTACATCGCGAAACAAGGAATTCCGTTCAAGCTGGACGCTAACGGCAAGCCGAAGGATCGCTTGATCGACAAATTGAATTTGTCAGTGGCACATGCGCAGGCAACGGCGGTGCTCAGCGACAAAGAACTGAAGCCGATCAGCGTCGCGACCAGCGACAAGAACTCATTTCTCTCACCCGAAACCCTTAATGCATACGTTCATAGTCCTTGGATGAACCCGGAGCCCCTCGGATTGAAGCTGGGTTGGTGTAATGTTCAGCTATTTATCGAGCGACTTTGGACCTCAAAAGTTCAGGGTGGCCACCCCTAATGTTTTCTGAAACGGTGCGTCCATGACTCCGAACACACCGTTGCGTTATCCCGGAGGGAAGGGAAAGCTAACCGACTTTGTTAGATCGGTTTTTGAGCAAAACCAATTACTTGATGGTCACTACGTTGAGCCTTACGCGGGTGGCGCTGGCCTCGCGCTCAATCTTCTGATGCTGGACTACGCGTCCTGCATTCACCTGAACGATTTGGACCGATCCGTCTATGCCTTCTGGCATAGCGTCATCAATTCCCCTGACGCGTTTTGCAAATTACTTCGTGACGCAAAGCTCAACATGACGGAATGGCGAAGGCAAAAAGCCATCCTTCGGTCGCCAGAAAAACACGACCTGATAGAGCTTGGGTTTTCGTTGCTCTACTTGAATCGAACCAACCGCTCCGGCATCGTCACTGGTGGAGTGATTGGAGGAAACGATCAGTCGGGAGAGTGGAAGATCGACGCGCGCTTTAACAAAAGCGAACTGTGCCGTCGTATTGAGAAAATTGCGCTCCACCGTTCGCGTATCCGATTATATAACCTTGATGCCGCCGACCTGATCACGGGTGTAATACCATCGCTTCCGGCAAAGACGCTGGTTTATCTTGATCCCCCTTATTATTCAAAAGCAGAGCGGCTATATAAAAACATTTACAAGCACGACGATCACGTTCGCGTGGCTAAACTGGTGAAGGAGAAGATAAAGGTCCCTTGGATCGTCTCCTATGACTACATGCCGGAAGTAATCGAGATTTATAACGGGAGCCCCAAGATTGTTTATAGTATGAACTATAGCGCCGCCAACCGGTATAAGGGTCGCGAAGTGATGTTTTTCAGCCCGAGGCTAACCATGCCCGACACGAAGAACCCCGCTAATCTAAGCGCGGCCTAGGCCGCTGCTTTCCTCGTTTATTGCTCTCCTTCCGCCCGACGGTCGATCTCTGCCTTTTTCGCGCCAAGTGCGGGCGTTGACTTTTCTGAAATGGCGTAGGTTTAAGGTTTCAGGTGTCGGTTAGGACGGTACGCCTCTCGGATACTCACGGAGAGCAATCTTCGTCAAAGGGGTATCATCGCTCCTCCGGTAGCGCTTCAAAACCGGCTTCGACGTTCTACTTTTCTTCTTCTCGTCTTCCCTGACCCAGTCCTGATGCATCCACATCTCCCGCTGTTCAGGGGAAGGGGGACAATGGCTCCAAGAAAAGCCAGCCCGAATCCTTCCTGTGCCCAATAAGCCCTCACGCGGCAGTCTCCGGTGCGAGGTGCGCCAATACAGTTTGTTTAGCGCCCTCGCACGGGAAACGAGAAGAGTTCTGCGCTCTTCCCGGGTCATCAGACGATCCCATCCTCCGTCCCGAGATCGAGACGAGGGAAGTACGTCTCTACATCGCAGAAGCCGTAAGGATTGGTTTCATCATTCATCTCGTTCAATTCCGCGACGTGGCGGTCAACGTACTGGGCGGCGATGGCCATCTGACTCCAATTCAACCAAAGGAACTTATCACAGGGCTCCGCTGCCGTGAGGATAAGCCGACTAACCTCAGGAATTACCCGCGGCTCCGGAGTGTCTTCGTCGCCGGATAGCCCAGCATTGATCGCTTTGATCCGCGAAAGATTTCTGGTGGCCGCAACGCGGTTCAAAATGAACTCCCCATGCTCCGTGAACGAATGGATCATGAACTCCCTTCCGCGCTGGAAAACAATCGGAACGCCGCCTTCCGAGAATTTCCTTCCGATGATTAAACCGCCAGCGCGGCCATCAATGACGGACCCATCAAAGAGCATTTGCTCAAACATCGTCGTACCGAGGTCAACGGGCAGCTTCCGCTGGAAAAGACCGAATGATTCGTTGAATTTCATGCGGCATCATCCCCCTTCCCGTCGCTGCTTTGATTGATGATGGGCTGGTGGGTACGCCTATACTCTCCGGTGTAACCCAGCATTCGTTGGGCGTGTGCGACATCGAACGAGTATTCGAGTGGGGTCTGATCGTGGCCTTCGTGCCAGCGTTTGATGACGCGGCGGATCTTGCTTTTTCGGTATCTTTTCATGCGCTTCTAAAGCGCGCACACGGGCCGGAATTGGCCGGGTGCGGCGATAGGAGCTACTGGAAGGAAAAGCGAATCCGTCGAGGGGAATGACCTCTGGAAATCAAAAGGACCCACTACCCATCGCGCCCGCGCTCTAAAACAAAAGGCGGTCAAACGACCGCCGTGCCGCCACCGAAACGAAGTTCGGGGAGGATTACTTTTTGCGCTTCGCTGCCTTGGCCGGCTTAACCGGCAGGCTCTCGAGCGCGAGCCGCAACAGCTCGCCCACGCTCGCGTCTTTCTGGCGGGCGTAGCGTTTCAACATCGCGCGCTGGTCAGCCGTGATGCGCACCGAAATCTGCCGGTGGGGATCGCGCACGGGATCGCAACTTTCAAAATCGTAACCGCCGATCGCGAGACGGACGACCTCACTGGCAGTGCCGAAACCGTGACCCCGACGGCAGGTCTCGATTTTGGCGATCAGCGACAAGGGCAAATCGAAAGTTAGAGGTGCGGAAATTTTGCGGGAACGCGTGGCCATGCGGGCATTGGGGTTAAAGCTGGGGAACAGCGGGAGAAGGGACTTCAGCTGCTGTGGCGGCAACGCTATTTTTCAAGGCGACCGCCATTGACTCAGCTTGTCTTTGCCGGGTTTATCCTCCGCCCCCGATCCCGCACCCATGGCCAAAGTTGTCATCGATCGCCTCGTAAAAGTTTACCCCGAGAAATCGGGAGCAGGCGTCCGTGCGGTGAACGAAATCAGCCTCACCGTCGAAGATCGCGAGTTCATGGTCCTCGTCGGACCTTCCGGCTGCGGCAAATCGACCACGCTGCGCATGATCGCGGGCCTGGAGGAAATCTCCAGCGGCACCATCTCAATCGACGGCAAAGTGGTGAATCAAGTGCTCCCCAAGGATCGCGACATCGCGATGGTCTTCCAAAATTACGCCCTGTATCCGCACATGAGCGTCTACGAGAATCTCGCCTTCGGACTGAAGCTGCGGAAATTTCCCAAAAAAGAGATCGAGGCCCGGGTGCGTGAAGCCGCTGCCATGCTCGGGCTCGAAGCCCTCCTCGATCGAAGGCCGAAAGCTCTTTCCGGGGGCCAGCGTCAGCGGGTAGCCGTTGGGCGGGCCATCGTCCGTAAGCCAAAAGTGTTCCTCTTCGACGAACCGCTTTCCAACCTCGATGCGAAGATGCGCGTCTCCACCCGCACCGAGATTTCCAAACTGCATGCGCGACTCGGCGCCACGATGATTTACGTCACGCACGATCAAGTCGAAGCGATGACCATGGGCGACCGCATCTGCGTGATGAAAGACGGCAATATCATGCAGGTCGCCGCGCCCCTCGCACTCTACAACCATCCTGCGAATCTGTTTGTCGCGAGTTTCATCGGTTCTCCCGCGATGAACCTTTTCAAAGGCACGATCAAACGCGTGGCCAATCACCTCACTTTCGTTGAGACCAACGCGAAGTCTGCGCCGCTAACCCTCGTCCTCAATGACCGGCTCTCGGCCAGCGCCGCGCCTTATGTCGATAAACCAGTCGTGTTCGGGGTTCGACCGGAAGATGTCCAGGACGCTTTGTCGGTCACGCAACCCGATCCCGCCCGCACCGCGGAAGTTACCGTGGAGGTCTCGGAACCGATGGGGGCGGAAACTTACCTTTACCTCGACACCGGCGCTACGAGTTTCATCGCCCGGGTCCGCCCGACTGATCGCTTTGAGTCGAATCAGAAAATAAGAGTCACCTTCTCGCTCGAAAACGCCCACCTCTTCGATGCGGGAACCGAGCAGGTGCTTGATTAACAAACTCCCCTTGAAACCTGAAATCTCGGTCCTCCCGTTTATTTGGTCTGCTCCACACAACGAAGCACCAACTCGTAAGCCTCAAAGGGTGACGACACGGTCCGCCAGGATTTTGCCAGGACGGTCTTTTCCACTTCACGCGCGTGATTGATCAACACCGTGTCGACTCCACCCGCGGCGCCGCCCAGCACATCGACATCGGCGTCACCGACTAACAGAGAGGTTTTCGTGTCCGCATTGAGTCGAAGTAAGATCTCTTTCAGCCCGGCCGGGTCCGGTTTGTGACTCGGCAGATCATCGCCACACAGGATGGTCCCGAAGAAAACATCCAGGCCGTGCCGCCGCAGCAACCACTCCGCACTCTCCCGGTCACGTCCCGTCCAAATCGCGAGCGACACATCGCGCAGTCGAAGTTTTTCCAAGACAACGCCCACGCCCACGAACGGCTCGATCAGATGGTGGTTGTCCTGATTGAACGTCTGCAACCGTTTCATCGCCTCGCGCAGATGGCGGTCTCCCCCGAGTAAACCCGGGAAAATCCGCTCCGGCGGTCCGCCCAGTTGCGCAAAAATCTGCATGGTCGGCGGCGGCGCAAACGGCTCGAGCGCGTGGGAAAAGGCGCGGAGCACCAAGGGCAGACTGTCCATCAGCGTCCCGTCGAGATCGAAGATAACCGTGCTGGTCCGCCCGGCGCGCCTCATCGATCGATGCGTATAATGCGCTCGGCCGGCGGCGGACGCACTTCTTCCGCCAGCGTCGCCGGCTGGAAAACGCTGGGCGGGAGCTCCAATCCGAGCGCGGCGCCCGTGACTTGGAATCTGGTTTTGTCCCGCGTCACGTCGTTCCGGACATCAATGATTTTTGGCAACGCCTGGTTCCCAACCTTCTTCACTTCAAAAAGAGAGAGTGTCTTCAACAGTCGGCCGTCCGTTCCCATCAACTCCGTCTGCACGGGTGCATTGAACTGGGTGTCCAAGTACGCTCGCACGCCACTGATGGCCGCGGGCTGCTTGGTAAACTCCGCGGGAGGACGAAAAAAGAAAACCTGCGTCGGCCGGCTGTTCTTCCTCACGAGATTTTCCACGGTGAAATCAGGCCAGTAGAAGAAAGGCATCTGGAGATCGAACGGGGCGATTTCGACTCCAGCAACCAAGGGGGCAAACCAGGCATCGCCCGCCAGCTGACCCAGGCGGCCATCGACGAAAGTCCAGGCCGCAGCCCGAGCGCCGTTTTGGAGCAGAAAGCGGGACTCGCGACCGGCGGAATCAACGACGGCGATGCGCGTGATGGCGCCTTGGGCATTACGGCCACCCCAAAGCTTTCCGCGCAGGGTGCGCTCTTCACCGCGACGCGGGAGGACCTTCAGTTCGAACTCGAGATAGTATTCCCCGGAAATCCCCGCTTGCTGGTAGTGCTCGATGATTTCCCGAGCCTGAGCCGGGGTTGGGCGTCCCAACTGCGCAAGATCCGGCGCTGTCACGGGCACGGCCGCAAACGCCTGCGCGGCGAGCACTCCAAAAACAAAAAAAGCCCGCCATTTTGGGGCGGGCGCAAATCTGCCGGAATCCGCCATCGCTCAGGGTTGCTTGGCAGGCGTCTCGGGCGCGGTTGCCGCCGGTGTGGTCGCGGGCGTGGTGACCGCGGGTGTAGCCGAGGGAGGAACCATGGGCATCGTCAGCGGCGTCGCGGCGCCGGGCGCAGGCGTTTGCCCTGCGGGTGCGCTGATCTCGGGCAGTGCACTCCCGGCAGCACGCGCTGCCTGCTTGCGCTCGTAAATCCGGCCGAGATAAAGCGCGAACGTCAGCACGAAGAAAATGACCGCCGCGTAGATCGTGGACTTACTGAGCACATTGCTCGTCTCGGCTCCGAAAGCCGCTTCGGCGACGCCGCCACCCATGGCAGCACCCATTCCGCCGTCGGATTTCGCCTTTTGGGCGAGCACGACAAGGATCAAAAACAGGGCAACAAGGATGAGGAAGAAGGTGGCGATACCGAGAACGATGCTCATGGGAAGGGGCAAAAGAGCGTTTTCACGTGGGGTTTGTCAATCGCAGGTTACCGACACCCATCGGGCGAAAGAATCACGACCGCATCTTCAGACGATCACGATCGAAGAAAGTTCAATCCGACTGCTATGAGGGCTGGCCGCCGAGAACGGCCCGTCTCTCACTTATCTTTTGGGGGCTCGTTCTGCCTTTGCGTCCATTCGATGTTTTTCGCCTCCATCTCCCGCTGTTCGCGAAGCTTCGCTTCCGCGCGTTCCACCGCGACTTTCTCCTCTGCGATTATCCGCTGACGTTCCGCGGCGGCTCCGGCCTCAAGCGCCTTAATGTCCGCCGCCGTCTTCATATCCTCCATCGCTTTTCTCACGTTTTCCGCGAGCGCTTTCTCCTGCAGGTCTCGCGTAGCTTCCGCCGCTTTGATGGCGGCGTCGCGCTCCCGTGTGGCTGCTTCAATGCTCATGGTGTTGAATTCATTTTTTTAACCAATTCAGGGTCTCGATAAGCGAAGGCCTTCGTGACCTTCGCCGGTTTCGTATTGGTGGCGAGCACCAGCACAACTTGATTGAAGGCTGGTCCCGCCAGCTCGATCGGCTCGACGAGCTTGATGCGCGCGTTGTCCAAAGGACCGTCGCGATAACCAAGCATGTCGGAAAGTTTCTGCGTGAACTCGTCGTTGAGCGGCAGGTTCATAAACATGCGCACCGCGCAGCTCCCGAGCATGCCCTACGCGTTGGCGTACGCCTCCTTCAACTGACCGAGAGATGGACATCATTGGCCGCGTCGCGGTGGTGGTCTTCGTGGTCGGGGGCGTAGGGGTGTTCGTTCTCTTCATCTCTGTG
>JBDSSU010000246.1:0-12573 GCA_039928635.1 Opitutaceae bacterium
CCGAGGGTCAGCCCCCCAGCGAAATCTGGACCGTCGATGTCAGCACCGAAGGCGAAAATCGAGACCTCCGGAAGGCGCTGCCTGTCCTGGCCGCCGCCACCATTGAGTACGTGAGCAAGGACAGCCAGGGCCAGAAGACGATTAAGCTCAAAGACACGGACAAAAACGGGCCGATCGCTTTCGTCAAAAAAGGCCTGTGAGCCGGCGCAAGGGTTGCGGGAAAAAACGGATTGGACAATCCGGGGCCGCTCGCTCTCCTTTCGGCCATCATGGCCCCGTCTGAAACCAAGGTCTCGCCGCTCAGCCTCATCGTCGACTTCATCCTCGTCGCTGCATTTTTTGCGTTTCTGTTCACGCTCCTCCGCTCCCACGTTCCGTCGAACGACCCGACCATGATCACCGTTTGGGCCGCGCTGGGCGCCGCGTGCATGTCAGGGGTGTTTTGGCTTTGCGTGCAGATGTTCCGCGTCGTGCTCCGCGCCCAGCGCGAAGCGAATCGGAAATAAACCACGCGCTTCAGCCGACCCCGACCGCACCGAGGCCGGAGCGCCGGCTGGTTCGAGAAACCGCGCCCGCCTCTCAGCGCGCTCTCCGCTAGAGTCGTTGCTTTCGCTTCTCGATCCGCAGGGAAGCCAGGATGGCGATCTCGTAGAGCACGTAGAGCATGACCGCCAGAATCGTCTGGTTCACGGGATCCGCGGTCGGAGTCACGATGGCCGCGACGATGAACACGAGCACAAAGGCGTGGCGCCGATATTTGCGCAGGAAAGCCGTGGAGGTGATCCCGAGCCACACCAGCAGTACGATGATGAGCGGAAACTCGAAAGTGCCACCCACCCCCACCACCAGCCAGGTAAGCGTCGTGAAGTAGCTCCCGACCGTCCATCGGAACGCGTAGTCGAAGGTGTTGGTCAGCTGGATCGAGATTCGAATCGTATTCGGCATCAGCAGGAAAAAGCCGATCGCTGCACCGATGAAGAACAGGACGAAAGCGGAGAAGCACATCGGAAGCACCGCGCGCTTCTCCTTTTCGGAAAGCGCCGGAGCCACGAACTGACCGGCGAAAAAGAGCATGAACGGCGCGGAAAGCGCCAGGCTTCCCAAGACGCACATCTGGATGATCATGTTGAACACCTCCATGATCGACTGCGTGCCGAGCTTCAGATCCAAGTCGGGGTACTCCGCCTGCACTTTGATCATCGGCCACATGAGGCTTTCGTTGAACTCCTTCATGAAGTAACCGATCAGCACGGCGAACACGACGAGCGTGATGGCACACTTGATGAGCGTGCCCCGCAGTTCCTCGAGGTGCCCCCAGAAACTCATCGCTTTCTCCCCCGCGGGAGACGTGGGCGAATTCGGGGTGATCTCGATGTAATCTTTGGGTTCGCTCACAATTGGATAGGGAACGGGGATGGTGGGAAGTTTTTCCGAAAACGGAAGCGAGATTCTGGGGCCAATGGCCACCCAATCCACCGCAACGAGTCTCGGCACAGGCAGCGAAGGCTTCAGTCATAGTCAACTCACCCATCGTTCCCCGCTCCCCGTAATGCGCGGGACGCCCCGCCGTCCCCACCGCGGCACGGCAGCCCCGGCATCAGGGTTGGTTCGCACGGCAATTCCCCGCGGCGCGCTTTTGCTTCGCGCTAAACTCACCAAGCTCAACGGAGACGACCACCTTCGTTTTCCCGCTGGGATCGGGTCGAGGCGGACAAGGTATTAAGGCGCCCTGCTGCTCTTAACCCCACTGCCCGTGGATTGAAATGTTCAGCGTGGATGGGAAAACAAGCCGACCGCTACCTTTTGTCATATCAGAAGGGTCCAAGAGGTAATTGCGGTCGACCGGGCATTGCCTCACATCCGGGGCGCATGACGCACGAACAACGTTTCGCCCGCCTTTCGCTCACGTTGCCTCCGGTACCCAAGCCGGCCGCGGTCTACCGCTCCGTCGTCGTCGTGCAAGGCATGGCATATGTTTCGGGTCACGGCCCGGTTTGTCCCGATGGCAAGTGGATCGAAGGCCGCGTCGGTGCGGATCTCGACCTCGCCGCCGGCCACGCCGCGGCCCGGCAGACGGGCCTCGCCCTCCTCGCCACGCTTCGCGCGCACTTCGGCTCGCTTGATCGCATCAAGCGCGTGGTGAAGCTGCTGGGCATGGTCAACTCCGCCCCTGATTTCTACGACCACCCCAAGGTGATCAACGGCTGCAGCGAGCTCTTTGCCGAAGTCTTCGGCGAAACCGATGGCATCGGCGCCCGCAGCGCGATCGGCTTTGTGTCGTTGCCGGGCAACATCGCCGTGGAAATCGAGGCGATCTTCGAAGTCGCCTGAGCAATCCGCGTCCGGCCTTCCCGTGATTCCCGAGTCGCCCCTGCTCAACGAGGACGAGATTCCCTCGCCTTCCCTCCTGCTCTATCCCGATCGCGTGGCGGAAAACTTGCGCCGCATGATCACTCGCGTGGGCGACCCGGCTCGCCTGCGCCCGCACCTCAAGACTCACAAGCTCCCCCAACTCGTCGCCCTTCAAGCGAGCCTGGGCGTTTCCAAGGTTAAGTGCGCCACGCTCGCCGAAGCGGAAATGGCCGCGGGTGCGGGCGCCACGGACATCCTCGTGGCTTTCCCCCTCGTCGGTCCCAATGTTGTGTATCTGATCTCGCTCCAGCGTAGGTTTCCGCAGATCGCCTTTTCCTCCCTCGCCGACGATCCCATGGCCGTGGCGCAGCTCGGTCAGGCTGCCACCGCCGCGCGGACGACCCTTGAAGTGCTCCTCGATCTCGACGTCGGCATGCACCGCACCGGCATCGCGCCCGGTGCTGCGGCGGTCGCGCTCTACCGTCGCATTGTCGGCACGCCGGGCCTGCGTGGCGGCGGGCTGCACGCCTACGATGGCCATCTGCACCAGCGCGATCCGTCGGAGCGGTCGGCCGCGGCCGACCTCGCCTTTGCGCCCGTCGCCGCGTTGGCCGCCGAGTTGCGCGAGGGCGGCCATCCCGTTCCGCGCGTGGTCTGCGGCGGTGCGCCGACCTTTCCCAGCCACAGTCGACGGGAGGGAGTGGAGTGCAGTCCGGGCACCTGCCTCCTGTGGGACGCGGGTTATGCGGAAAACCTGCCGGACTTGGATTTTCTCACCGCCGCCGTTCTCCTCACGCGCGTCATCAGCCGACCGACTACCCACCGCCTTTGCCTCGATCTCGGGCACAAGGCGGTCGCAAGCGAGATGCCCCACCCCCGGGCGATCTTCCCCTCCCTGCCCGAAGCGCAAACGGTGAGCCACAGCGAGGAACACTTGGTGCTCGAGACTCCGCGCGCCGGAGAATTTTCCGTCGGCACCGTGCTCTACGCCGTGCCATGGCACATCTGCCCCACCGTCGCCCTGCACGAACAAGTGCAGGTCGTGCGCGAGGACCGTGTCGTCGAAGCGTGGCCGGTGGTTGCCCGAGCGCGGCAGCTGAGTCTTAACCCCGCCTTGACGTAGCACAGCAGCAACTCCAGCGATCGCTGCACCTCGATCGATTCGCCCGGTGGACGAGTTGAGCGTGGACCCGGTCAGGCCGTTTCATTGTTACAAGGTCACGGCGGCGATCCGACGGGGTAAGTTTGACCCCTGCTATGGGGAAATGAAGTCAAGCGTGCGTTGAGGCAGATTGGTTTTTGTTATAGGTGGGTGGTTATTCTTCTTTAGCCGTTCCGGTGCGAAGTGATCCGCCGTTCGAGTGGCTCCGGCGATAGAGTATTTGGAAATTTTCGGGCCTTGCGGGGCGGCTTGCGACGCGGGAGCGGGGTTTTCGCTGGGGATCATAGCGGTGCCAGTTGGCGCCCTCGCCACACTCCTGACCACCCCATGTCAACTTTCTGCCGTTCCCAAGGCGTAAAACCCCACTGCGCGCGGCCGAATGGGCCGGGGCAAAGAGTCATGACCCTTTTCGGTCACCTTTATACGGGGCACTCACCGGCCCAGCGGTTTCGCGGGCGAAACCGGGACAGGCGGGCCGGCCACGGGCAGCGCTTCCTTCAGTCGGGCGAACGCGTCGCGTACCTTAATGTCGGGCGCGATCTTCAGGCCGTAGTCAATGAGCGGGCCAGCGAGGTCGTTCATCCCCGCGTCGAGGCAGAACACCGTAGTTTGATACATCAGCTTCAGGCGCGTGGGGAAAATTTTCACGCCCTCCACGAGCACCGCGATTTCCTCGGGCTTGGGCTTGGCCGCGCTGTGGACCCAGGTGTCGCACATGAGTTCATAAACGCCGGGCAGTGAGGGCACCTGCTTCCGCGCCGTGTTGAGGAGACCGACGATCGAGGAAACTTGCGCGATCGAAAAGCCATCGGCCGCGGCGGGTTTCGCCAGTGCGTCGGCATAGCGCATCTGCGCGAGTTCGAGATAGGAGGCAGGGCGATCGACTTTGGCGGCCGTCGCGGCTTCGAGGAGTTTGCGGGCGCGTTCGTCGTCGCCGGCATGGCGCTGAAAGGCCCCGAACGCCGCGAGGAACTGCGGATCGCGTTCGCCGCGGACATAGGCGGCGGTAAACTCCACTCTCGCCTGGTCTGCATGCCCAGCCAACACGTAGGCGTCGCCCTTGATCCGGCCGATCTCGCTTTGGGTGGCGTCGCGCAGAACGAGGGGCGGCGGATCAAGCAAGCCGCCGCCCTTCTTCGCGTGAAACTCCCACGGCTTGTAGTCGGTGAAGTTGAGATAGCCCCTCATCTCCTCCGCCATTTTTTTGTAGCTCATCTTGAAACACTCTTGGAAGAGCGTCTCCGAGGGCGGCTGCTTGCTCAGCCGCGTCAGGAATTGCGCGAACGGTTTTTTATACTGGCCGCCGCGACCGTAGAGACACATGTGCACGAAGGCGTAGCACTGCTTGGCCCAGACATTGTTACCGAGGGGGTTGAGGGCGGCGGGCGAATCGTGTCCCATTTCGAATAGCTCCTGCAGCGGCATGAGTGCCTTGTCCTTCAGCGCGGCAGCAAAATCGCGATCTTCGGCCGGAGCGGAGGCGGTGTCCTCGATCGGCGCGGGCGGGACCCCTGCCGCCCTCTCGAGGGCGGCGAGCCCGGCAACCTGGCCCGCGGCCACGGAGACTTCATTCGGATCCTCCAGCTTGCCAAACTCAATCAGATCCTTGGTGAACCTCATCGCCATGATGATCTGTGCCATGCCCTCCTCGAGCCACGCGGGCGGCCGCGGTTCGTTCCGGCCGAGCAGGAAGTGGACGTATTCGCGATAAAGCTGCTTGTGGTGATCGACCTCCAGCACCGTCCCGCCGCCCGACCCGAAGAGGTCGATCGTCGCCGACGAGAAATCGATCACGATCGCGGACTGTTCACGGTTCTTCAGAAACACGCTCGCGGTGACGGCCTCCGTGTTCGCTCTGCCGGAGGGAACAAATCCCGCAAACTTTCCCGCGCGACCCACCAGGATCAAGGGCGTGGGTGCCGCGGCGAAACTCGGCACCGGAAAGACGACCGAGAGGGCGGCCTTGAAGAGCGAGAAATCGCGGATGAGTTGCTCGGTGCTCCGGTCACTGGCGCTGGTGAGGACCTCGAAGCCCGGAATCTGCGCGTAGCGCCACGATTCAGGCTTCGGCAATTCGCGCGAGTCGGTGACGATGAGCTTGGGGAGCTCAACCACTGGGCCGGCGGGTTGCTCCTGGGCGACGAGGCCGCCGGCAAAAGTCGCCAAACCAAAAGCGGCCAAGCCAATGGCTCGCGGGAAGCGAGCGAGCCGCCGATGCGAAGGGGTGCGCGCGGAATTCATGGGGGGAAAAGACGGCGCCAGACGGCGAAAAAGTCGCCGCCCCACGGCCGATCTCACGGACAGCGCAACCAAATCGCGCTGAACCGGCTTGGCCAGTGCAAACCTGTCAGCCGCGTGAAGCTTGGCGCCCGGGGTGCGATCCGGAGTGATAGGCAACACATAGCGCACGGTGATAGGTGACACTTTTAAGCACGATGCCTTGGAAGAAAACCTCACCGATGGAAGAGATTATTCGATTTGTCCTGCCGGCCCCGACATGACCCGGCTTTCGGTCCTTCACGGGCCGCGTTTCAGCAGATGCATCACCAACGCGATCAGGCCGGTGAGGACGGGCAGGCCAACGAGGATGCCCAGCAGCACATAAATTTTGGTGCGAGGGCGCGCGGTCGCGGCGGTGTGGGCCTGGCGGTAAACCTGCATGATCTGGTCGGCTTGGTGCTGGCCGCCGGGAGCGAGGGGAATGCGCAGGTTCACGTGCAAGTGGGGACCATACTGCTTCCAGATGGTCTGGTGGAACTCCATCCACTCGGGCTGGCCGCGGATGGCGACGTTTTTGTCCAAGGCATGAAAATTTTCGCCGATGAGGATGCAGTCTCCCGTTACGACAATTTCGATTCCCGATGTGCCGGGAGTTTGGTCGAGATTGACCAAGTTGGGTCGGACGCCCTCGCGTTTATCCCACTCTTTGCTTTGTCGGCGGAACCAGTCCCAGCGAACGGGATCGACAGTCCAGCGAGCGATGACGCCTTCGCCGGCTTTCAACCGGGTATAACGTTTCACTTCACTCCAGCATACGAGCAGCCAGACCGCGCTCAACGTGGTGCCGATCGCCCCGCCGATAAGAAGCACCAGTTGAAGTGTGAAGCCCGTGCCCGCATCCGGCATGGCCCGCGCGACCAGCAACGCGGCGACCGATGCGGTGAGCAGCAACGCCGCTCGGCTGCGGGAACGTGTCGGGTGATCCATCGCGGGTGGACGAAATCGGAAAGCTCCCGCGAAGCGAAGCTCGAAGGGTGCGGCCAAAGGTGACCATCTACCGGGACGGCCTCGGCCGGGCGAAGGAGCGCGAGAAAGTCCTCACGTTGCTCGAATCGCTCGCCGCCGATCAGGACAAAGACGCGCTCGCACAACTGACCGCGTTGCGCGCCTCCGAGGGCCGCAAGCCCGCCGGTTCCTGAGGTCGGCTTCCCTCGCGGGTCCACACACTACATTCACCAGCACGTTTTGAGGGTGGCCAGCGTGCGACGACGGGGCAGATTTCCGCCCATGCTCCGCTTCGCGACCGGCCTTTTTTTCCTTCTCGCCTCGGCCACGTTTGCGGCGGATCCGCCCATCGCGGTGGCCGAACGCGCGCAGATGCTCGCGGAATTCACCGCCCAACTCGCCCCGCTCGACCAGGCCATCGCCGATGGGGCGCCGGGTGTGGCGCTCTACTCGCGGCGCGGTGACCGCCACCTCTTCCTCGGCCAGTTTGCGAAGGCCGTCGCGGATTTTGAAAAAATGATCGCGCTCGACCCCACCCAGGATGCGCCTCACTGGCGGCTCGGCATCGCTTATTATTTCACCGGCCAGTTCGGGAAATCCGCGAAGCAGTTCGAGAAATACCACGCCTACGACGGCGGCGACCGTGAGAACGGCATTTGGAAATTTTTCGGCGACGCGAAAGTCGACGGCCTCGAACCGGCGAGACGCGCGATGCTCGTCTATACCCGCTTCGACCGCGAACCGTTTCCTGCGCTCTACGAGATGTTCGCGGGAAAAAAGACCACGGACGCCCTCTTCGCCGACCTGAAGGCGCGCAAGCTCGACGACGACCCGAAGGTGCGGTTTTTCGCGAACTACTACGGTGGTCTCAACGAGGAGTTCCTCGGTCGCCGCGAGCGCGCACTGACGCTTCTGCACGAGGCGGTCGCGAGCCCGTGGCGCCTCACCGCCGGCGGGCCTGCCTACATGTGGCAGGTCGCACGCCTGCATTACGAGATGCTCGCAGCGGCAAAACCCTAAATCCACTCGCGGGCCGCTTTCCAACATCTGGGTCCGGCAAAGGGGTCCGGGTCCGGCCGGCGAAAACTCCATTTGCGCGTGAGTCGTTTGGGCAACACGCCCTCACGACATCATCCTTTCGGCCGTCCCCGGCCGGGCGGCCCTCGTTGCGACGCGACCTTTTTCGGTCGTCAACGGTGCCTCAGGCCCGACGGGCGGACTTCGAAATCGCCGGGCAGCGAGTTGACGGTTAGACCAGCGGCAGCACTCGTGAAGCGACGAAGGTGAGAATCAAGCCTGCGACCGAGATCACCGTGAGCATGACGGTGAAGGTCTTGAGCATCTCTTTTTCCGTCAAACCGCTCAGTTTCGCGACGACCCAGAAGCCGCTGTCGTTCATCCAGGAACAGGCAAAGGCGCCGAAGCCGATGGCGAGGAAAACGTACATCGGGTTGTACGCGAGGGCGGGGTTGGCCGCGGGGTCGATCATCGGCCAGATGATGGCCGACGCGGTGAGCATCGCGACGGTGGCAGAGCCTTGGGCGATGCGGATCACGAACGCCGTCAGCCATGAGAGGATCAGCAAATCGATGCTGTAGGCGACAGCGAAGACCTTGATCGCGTCGCCGACGCCGGCGTGGCGCAGCATCGCGCCGAACGCGCCACCGGCGGCCGTGATGAGAATGATCACCGCCGCCGTTGCGATTGGCGCTTCGAGGACCCCGCTCACCTGGGCGCGGTTGAATCCTCGCTGGCGGGCGAGGACCCACATCGCGATCGCCGCGCCGAGGGTGAGGGCGATGTTTTTATTGCCGATAAAGGAGAAGATATTCGTCACCGACGCGAAACCGTCCGGTCCGCCAAACACGTTCACGAAGCCGGGATAGCTGGCACCGACTTTCAGGAGCGAGCCCGATCCGATGAGAACGATCGGCAGCAGCACGGGCGCGACGCTCCAGAGGAAGGACGGCAGCGAACTCTCGGGCTTGTTCGCGATCATTTCGAGTTCGGTCAGGGTCATGCCCGGCGTCTCGCGCAGGGGAACTTCCATTCGGCGGTCCATCCACTTCACAAAAAAGTAGCCGATCAGGACGGGAATGATGCCCGCCGCGATACCCCAAAACATCGAAAGACCGGGGTCGACCCGGAGATTGTCGACCATGGCCAGCGGACCGGGATGGGGGACGGTCAGGCTGTGGGTGACGACCCCGGCCGCACAAATCGTCAGGATGTATAGCAGGTAGCTTTTTCCCGTGCGCAATCGGAGCGCCCGCGCGAGCGGGACCATCAGCATAAACATCGTGTCGAAAAAAATCGGGATCGAGAGAAAGTAAGTCGCGGTGAGCAGGGCGAGTGCGGCCCGTTTTTCGCCGAAGACCGCCAGAAACCGGCGGACCACTTTGTCCGCACCGCCGCTCTCCATCAGACACAGGCCGATGATGGCCGCGAGACCGATGGAAATGGCGATTGCTCCGGCCGCGCTCCCGAACTCCACGGCCGTGAGCTCGATGGCCGCGACCCAGGAATTTCCTTCTGCATCCGCGCGCATGGCGGCGGGGAGGCGCTGGATCGTCGAAGCGGGAAAACTTTTCGTTAGAAAACCCGCGAGAAAAGCTGCGGCAATCAGCGCGAGGAAGGGATGCATCTTCAGCCGCGTGATGGAGAAAATGATGAAAGCGATCGAGATCGCGAGGATGGCAAAAGGCCAGTTTCCAACCGGCGCAGCAGCCGCAAGGGGTAAAAGCATCATCGGATTAACTGGAGCGGTCTGTTTTCGATCAAGAGCCGATTACTGGAATCTGAATTTTTTCGGGTGTCGCAAAAAGAGCTGTCCAAAACTCCCAGCCAGGCGGCAGCCCCTGCGCCGCGGCCTCCGTCAAGCGCCGGCAAAATTCTTCCGCTTCCCCAAAGCCGACCCTATAACCGGAGACGTTGTCACCTTTGCCCGCGTCCAACGCGCGTGAAACTTCTTCCCATCAGCCGCCGCCATTGAGCCTGCTTCACTTCGAACCTCTCGATCCAGAAACCCTGCGACAACGTCACCTCCCGTGGCCTCCGTCGCCGCGTCGGCCGGCTTCGTCCGCCGGACTTCCCATGCGAAACCGGACGGGCGGACACCAGCGGAGTTCGAGCCCGGCGACTTCACGCGCGTCGCCCGCCACCGTTCCAGCGATGGAGGGACGTGCCGCCACCGCTGCCGCACGCGGGGCCGACGCTTGACTCCGGCCCGGGCTGTGGCCCCCAGCAGCAGCGCGATTCCCACCCAAATCAGCGGGCGCATCCAGACGGGAACATGTCATGAATCGTGATAACACGAGCTGTTATCCAACGCAGTGACGCCGCGATCAAACGCGTCCGCGGAACTTGAATTGGTCACGTGGTTGGTGGAAATCAACGCCGAGGTAAATCGTCTCTAGCGATCCCTCTCAACCCATGCGGCGACAAAGCGGAGATTTTACTCGCGCGCGGAAGTTCAGTGCGTGCGTTGGAAGTCGACGCGACCCGCGCGTCACGTCAGTTTCCCGTCCGATGAAAACCCTCCGTCGAAATCTTCTGACCGCTTACGTCCTGCTGCTGTCCACCTCAGTGTTCGGCCAAGGACTCACTATCGAGAGTGTCGTCGACACGCGCCTGGAGGGTGCGCTTGGCTCCATGGTGGGTCTGGCCGCCCGCGTGACCGGCAACAGCCTGCACGACGTCGCCACGACCACCTATCTGCAGGGGCACCAATTACGGACCGACAGTGCCCGGGCCGGCACGATCTACGACCTGGACGCGGAGCGAGTCATCAACATCGATCACAAGCCGAAGACATACTCGTCGATGACGTTTGCCGAAATGAAGGCGGCGATGGAAAAGGCTCGCGCCTCGGCGGAACAGTCACGGGCCAAGGAAGAGGCAAAGGCGGCGAAGGCCGACCCCAAGTCGGCGGGGAAGAAAGATGACGTGAAGATGAAGTACCAGGTCGCGGTGGACCGGACCGGGCAGCACGAGAAGATCTGTGGTTACGACGCGGAGCGGGTCTTCATCACCATCACGCTCGAGGCCGAGGCCACGCCGGAAGGGGAGAAGACCGAGCAGATCGGGAGCATGGTGCTCCTGCTCGACCAATGGATCGCAAAGGACGCGCCGCAGGTGCCGGCCTACGCCGCGTTCTATCGGTTGTTCTCGCAGAAACTCGGTCGAGAGTTCCACTCACAGGCGCAGGGCTTGCAGGCCGCATTCGCGTCAGACCCGCGTCTCAAGGAGGGCTTCGAAGCAGCGGGGAAGGAAATGCAGAAGGTGCCAGGCATTGCGTTGCGCAGCGCAACGCATGCGATCCTCGTCCCCGCCAACATGACTTTGGATCGCAAGCTGGCGCTCGATGGCGCCGTGGCGTCAGCCGCGGCGTCCGCGAAGTCGGCCGAGGCCGCGCCAGCGGAAAAGCCGAAGTCGGGATTCGGCGGGTTCATGCGCGCGCTCAAGACTGTCGCGGAGGATGCGACCAAGCAGATGGACAATGGCAATCAGAAGAAAAATTCCCCACCGAAGCAGAGCACGCTGCTCGTGATGACCGACGAGGTGAAAAGCATTAAGTCGGGCGCCGTGCCGTCGGCGGTGTTCGCACCGCCCGCCGACTATCGCGAGGTGAAGCAAAAAACGCCTTAAACCGTCTGCATGGTCTGGTCGGTAAAATGTGAAGGCCGTTTTATGTTTCACGTCCTCGAGCGACTTCCCGCGCTAAGATTTGAATGTAACATGAAACGGCTTGGCCCCGTGGGGTAACTCCCCAACCGGTGCGTCCCCTACTGAACCTCGAACGCTCCCAGATCGGGAGCCGAACCTTTGAAGGGCAGTTCGACCGAGATGCCGGCGTCCAGCAGGCGGCTCCCGGGCTTGAGGTGCATGAAGGCGATGTCGGGCAGGCTGCCATTGGGCTGACGCGGACCGTCGACCCCGTCGGGGACGATGCTCAGGAAGTCGTCGGCGGTGACCGTCACGTTTTCGAGGTTCCAGGAGTTGTACTGATCGTCGGGCGGATTGCGCTCGTGCCCGGACATCGGCGGGGCGTCGCCGAGGGCGAGGTTGTTGCGCAACACGTGCGTGACCGGCTTGGTCAGCCGCGGCGCCACCTTCACATCGAATTGGCGCGGATTGTTGAACGCGGTGTTGTTGTAGAATCGGAGCATGCCCGGCTGGTAGTTGGCGTTGAATCCCTCCGCGCGGTTGTTGAAGGCGAGGCTGTGGGTGATGGTGTGGACGGGGATGTGTCCCGGAAACCGGGCGGGATCGAGCAGCCAGCCGCCCATCTTGAATCCGCCCCCATTACCGGCGCGCTCGGCGGTGTCGGGCACGAACCCGTTGCTCCAGGCCCAGCAATGCTCGATCCGGTGCACGCCGCGGGCGTGGATCAAGTCGTAGCCGTCGTCGCTGTTGAACCAGGCGCGGCAGCCCCTGAAGACATTACCATCCATGCTGCTGTGACCGCCGAAACCGTCGGCATTCTCCCCGCGGCGGTCCGGATCGTAGTTGTGATGGGAATCGCAGTTGAGCACGAGGTTGTCGCCGCCGTTGGCGATGAAAAGCCCCGGGCCCTCATTGTGGTGCAGGTTGAGCCGCTCGAAAATGTTGTGGCTGCCTCCCTCGACGCGAATGCCCCACGACTCATTGGTGTTGGTCAGGATCTGCTGCACGCCGCGAAGTTCCAGCCCCTTCAGGTGTAACCAATGGCCGGTGACGCTCACGCCCCTGATCCGGGCAGGCGTGGCCAGTTGATGGAAATCAAGAACCGGCGTCTCATTCTGGTAGGCCCAGTAGTTGATGCGTTTCCCTTCCTGGCCGCTCTTGTTGAGCAA
>JBDSSU010000247.1:0-4950 GCA_039928635.1 Opitutaceae bacterium
ACGGACAGCAGGAGTTTGTCCGCTTCCCCCGAAGTTGCACTCGCCGGTGAACCCGGGATCTGGACGAGCGCCATTTTGCAAACGGGGCACGGACCAGCCGCCGGTTCCAGCACGAGCGGGTGCATCGGACAACTCCACTGGCCCGCGACGCCCGTGGGCGCGGCTTTGCCGTTGGCCAGGAGTTCGGCGAGAATTACGGCGCTCACATACCTGCCGGGCTTCAGCTTGTGCGCGGCGTTGTTGATATTGAGCAGGACTTTCACCGTGCGCGTTTCTTCGTTGAGCACCGGATTGATGAACCAGACCCGCCCGGATAACTTCTCGCCGGGGATCGCCTCGGATTTTATCTCGACCATTTGACCGTATTGCACCCACGGCAGCTCGGATTCGTAGATATCGAGGTAGACCCAGACCGATTCGAGATTCGCGAGCCGGTAGAGTACCTCACCCGGTTTCACCATCGCCTGCTGCACGACCATTTTTTCCGTGACCGTGCCTTGAATCGGCGAAAAGAGCGTGATGCGGTCGCTGATCTTTTTGTCGCGAACGAGTGCGTCCACCTGTTCCTGCGTCAGACCCCAGAGCAAAAGCTTCCGCTGGGCGGATTCGACGATTCCAGTGTTTTCCTGGCCGGCCAGCGCGATCAACAACTCATGTTGTGCCACGAGCAGGTCGGGACTGTAGATTTCCACGAGATGATCGCCGGCCTTAACCTCAATGCCGGTGTAATCGACAAACAGCCGCTCGACGTAGCCCTCCACGCGCGTGGTGATGTTCGCCAGCGCGGTCTCGTTATATTGCACCTTCCCGACGACGCGAATTTCGCGGGTCATCCTGCGACGTTTGACGGGCGTGGTCTCCACGTTCGCCATGGCCCGCGCGTGATCAGAGAGCTCTAGCATTGAGCCGCTGGATTCGGGAATCGGCACCATATCCATGCCCATGCTGTCCTTTCGCGGCGTCGGGCTGATTTCGCCCGGCATCATCGTTGACCGGTAGCCCGTGATTTTTGGCACCGTCTTATTTTCGCTCGCGCTGGCGTTCGCCGGAACCGCCGCTGGAGCTTTGATGTCGCCGCTGTCCGACGAGTTGTTCAACCAAATCAGGCCGAACCCTCCGGTGGCGACCACCACAAACGTGACGAGGAAAGTTTTTTTGGTGAGGAAAGGTTTCATGACTTTTCTTTTTCGCGATCACCCGCGGAGGACAGCAACGGTGCGTTGGCCGGCGGTGTGCCGAGGACGAGCAGTGACAATTCGGCCAGCGCGAGTTCGCGCTGCACGCGGGCGTCGATCTCGGAAAACTGGAATTCCAACAACGTCCGTTCGGCATCCAGCAGATTGAGAAAATCAACTTTGCCGGAGACGTAGCCGGAGCGTGCCACTTCCAATGATTGCTGCGCTTTCGGCAGGAGCCGGACAGTGAGCAATTCGAGCCCGCGGCTCGCTTCGCGGAAGAGAAATGACTTCTCCGCAAACTCGACGGCGAGGGCAATTTCCTCGGCGGAGAGCCGCGCTTCCGCCGCTTGCTTGTTGGCCTGCGCGCCGGCGATCTGCGCCAACGTCTTGTCGCGCCAGATGGGAAGCGTGAGGCCCACTTGCGGACTCACCATGAGCGGCGAGGCTTTTACGTCCACTTCGATGCCGACACTGAAATCCGGCACGCGCGCCTTGTAGGCCAGGCGCAGCGAAGCGTCGGCCCGCCGCACTTCGGCTTCCATCGCCTTCAAACGCGGATTCTGCGCGAGCGCCGTGGCGAACAGCGATTCGGAAGTCAGGTCGAGGGGCGTGGATTCATACTTCTGCGGGATCGGCGGAGCCGCGTCGGTCGCCTTCAATCCAAGAGCTGCCCTGAATTGAGCCAGCATGGGATTGCGGGAGTCTTCGAGATTCGCGATCTCGGTGGTAAGTCGCTCCTGCTCGATTTGCGCGCGCAACACGTCCTGTAAGGTCACCTTGCCGACTTCGTTCTGCGCGCGGGCCAGCCGCTCTACATCACTCACCAGCCGTAGGGTCTCCCGATTTACCCGGATCTTTCCCTCGATAAAGTGAAGCTCGTAGTAAGCCTTTTTGAAAACGAACGCGGCCTGCAGCACGCTTGCCTCGAAGGCGAAATACTTCACCTCGCTCTCCGCCGTCGCGACGCCGGCCGCTGCCCCCCGTTTGCCCGGGCCGGGAAAATCCATCATCAATCCGGGCATGAGCGACATCACCATGCTCGCGATGTCGGTCGAAAAAGTCAGCTTCGGGTCCGGCAGCGAGCGTTCCACCGTGATACGCTGCACGGCTGCCGCCCAATCGTAGTAGGCCGCTTCGACTTGCTGCTGGTTCAGGATGGCGAACTGCAGGAACTCGCCGAGCCCGCCTTCAACCCGCAGCGCGGGCAACGTCGGCCGCTCGTGCTGAGGCCGGTAGACGTCGCCGACCGTTTTCAAATCCTGCCGCGCGTGTTTCTCGCCCGGGGTGCGAATTCCCGTGCAGCCGGTAAGCAGGAGAGCCGCGAGCCAAAGGCCGACGAAGTTGCCACCCGAAGGGCCGGACCGGTTGCGATCCGTCGATTCCTGGGGCGGCGCATTCATCGTTTTGAGTGCCCTGTGCAATCGCGCACCGCGGCTTCTGTCGTGTCGCGGCAATTCCTACTCCGCCACCTTCGCCATGAAGGCGCACTCCTCACCCTTTTCATTCACGTAGATGACGACACTGTGCGAGGGAGGATCGTTACGCCCGCCCTTCATGACGACCTTCGTCGTTTTCTTGCACGACGGGCAGGTAACGGTGGCGCCTTCCTTGCAGAAGCCCATCGCGTGCTCATGCGACGCGACCGCGATCTCCGAGACGGTTTTGCACACGTTGCAGACGTAGGCCACCTTGTCGCCGGCTTTCAGCGAATGAAACTGCGATTCGTTGCCGAGCGTTTCCAATTTTCCGCCCGGAACCTTGGCGATGAAGGCACACTCCTCGCCCTTCTCGTTCACGTAAACGACTTCGTTGTGGGCGGAAGGGTCGTTGCGTCCGCCCTTCATGACGACCTTGGTCGTGATCTTACACGAAGGGCAGGTGACGGTGGCTCCCATCTTGCAGAGTTCCATGGCGTGCTCATGCGACGTGACTGGAATCTCCGAGACCGTTTTGCACACGTTGCAGACGTAGGCGACCTTTTCGCCGGCCTTCAGTTGGCCGAACTGCGCTTCGTTGGTGAGCTTCTCCCAGTATTGCGGACCGGGACCGGCTTGGACGAGGGAAGCGACCGCGCCGAGAACGGCGGTCGCGAACAGGAGACGGATTGTTTTAGTTTTTGTTTTCATAACTTCTGGGGTCGGCGTTTGCCGACGTAAAACGATGAAGCGCGATGGCGCCGATGGATCGCGGCCAAGCCCGCTTCGGTGGGAGGGCGGGATAACTATGACCCACGGAAGAGCCTCCGGTCTCCGCATATTCCCCGATAGATGGCTCGTCTTCTCGCTTCGCGGCTCCGGCCCAAATCGGAAGAGTCGACCGCCAGAGCGGAAACCGGCCCCGCGCGACTTCGATCAGGCGGGGCCGGGTTGAAAGCGGGAGGGTCTAACGAAGGAACGCTCGTTCGCTTCAGTTGGCGGCCACCATCATGCAGCCGGCCACGCAATCATGCGTGCCGGCGACGACCACCGGAGCCAATGGGCCGCGTCCGTTCGCCTGCGCCGGCTTCATGAAGACGACGGGATAGGCGCAGGCCCCGCAGACCCGCTTGGCGCCGATCTGCACCGTTTGCAACGGACCGCGGCCGTTCGCCTGCGCGATTCTCGTTTCGGTGACGGCCACGGTGCGGCCATCGACGCAGGGGACGGCTTTGCCGGCAGGCGCCGCAGCGGCGGGGTTTCCGACCGGCGCGGGCTTGCCTTGATTGCGCCAGTATTCGCTGCCGGGACCGGCGAGCGCCGTGGCGGTAAAGGCTCCGAGCGCAAGCCCGGCGAGGACGATGGACCGGAGAGGAAGGGAGGAATTCGTTTTCATGGCGGATATTTTTTCGAGGGTTCGAGTGAACTGCATCTGTCACCAAGCACTACACCTCCGCCGCGCGATTCCCTCTGAAACGAATGCGCATCACTTGTCCGAAGTGCCGCGGATTTTGTCCGTCCCATGCCGGCCGAAGACTGAAGATCGGCGCCTCCCCGATGTTTCCCCGCCGCCACGGCGCCCGGTCACGAGTAGGCCTTGACGAAGTACTCCTGCACCATGCGTTGCGTGTTGAAGTGCGAAGCGTTGAGCGCGATGGCGTGGCGCATCACCTCTATGAATCGGTCGCGGCTGCCGTAGTAGAGCGGCAGGACGACGCTCTCCAGTTGGCGATAGAGCGAGGCGGCATCCTGGGGCGTACGATTTTCGGGTTCCGAGCCTTGGGCCACACCGTCGATGGCCCAGCCGGTGATGCCTTCGATACAACCTTCGATCCACCAGCCATCGAGCACGCTGAGACTGGGCACGCCGTTCAACGCGGCCTTCATGCCGCTCGTGCCGCTCGCCTCCAAGGGCGGGAGCGGGGTGTTGAGCCACACATCCACACCGGAGGTGAGAAGACTTCCCAGCTCCCAGTCGTAGTTCTCGAGGTAAACGAGGCGCACCTCCGGGCCAAGCGAGTCGCGCGCCTGGGCGATCTGTTGGATGATTTGCTTCCCCGCGTCGTCGTGGGGATGAGCCTTGCCGCCATAAACGATTTGGAGGCGCCCCGCGCGGGCCGCCGGGCAAAACCGATGGTGAACGTGGCGGAATCGAAACTCGCGCCGGCCCGGCGATTGATCTCGCGGATCGCCCGCTCCTTGGCCGCTTGATGCGCCTGCCAGATTTCCGCGAGCGGAATTCTCAGCGCGTTGCGCAAACTGGAATTGTCGGTGCGCCAGCCGGGAATGTGACGGTCGAACAACTCCGCAAACGACGGCGCGGCCCACGTGCCGAGATGCACGCCGTTGGTGATGTA
>JBDSSU010000248.1:0-4328 GCA_039928635.1 Opitutaceae bacterium
CGTGAGACCAGCGCGACGTTCGGACTTAGTAGTCCATGCCGCCGCCCATGCCGCCGCCGTGACCGCCGCCGCCAGGAGCTTCTTTCTTCTCCGGGATTTCGGTGATCATGCACTCGGTGGTGAGCAACAAACCTGCGATCGAAGCCGCGTTTTGCAGCGCGGTGCGCGTGACTTTGGTCGGGTCGACCACGCCAGCCTTCACAAGGTCTTCGTATTTATCAGTTGCTACGTTGTAGCCGAAGTTGCCCTTTCCGGCGAGTATCTCGCCAACCACCACTGCACCTTCAACGCCCGCGTTCGAGCAGAGCATCCGGATCGGATGCTCAATCGCGCGACGGACGATCTGCGACCCGATCTTCTCGTCACCCTCGAGCTGGAGATTATCGATCGCCTTCGCGCAGCGGAGCAGCGCGACACCACCACCAGCAACGATACCCTCTTCCACCGCAGCGCGGGTGGCATGGAGAGCGTCTTCAACGCGCGCCTTCTTCTCTTTCATTTCAACTTCGGTGGAGGCACCGACGTGAATGACGGCAACGCCACCCGCCAGCTTGGCGAGACGCTCCTGGAGCTTCTCACGGTCGTAGTCGGAGGTGGTTTCGTCGATCTGCCGACGGATCTGCTTAACGCGACCCTGGATGTCGGAGGACTTGCCGCCGCCTTCGACGATCGTGGTGTTTTCCTTGTCGACGACGATGTGCTTCGCGCGGCCGAGGTCGGAGAGCTGAATGTTCTCCAGCTTCAAGCCGAGGTCTTCGGTGATGCAACGGCCGCCGGTGAGAACCGCGATGTCCTCAAGCATGGCTTTGCGACGATCGCCGAAGCCAGGGGCCTTGACCGCACACACATTAAGCGTGCCGCGAATCTTGTTCACCACGAGAGCCGCGAGGGCTTCGCCTTCGACTTCCTCCGCGATGACAAGGAGGGGCTTGCCGCTCTTCGCCACGGTTTGGAGCAGCGGGAGCATGTCCTGCAGGCTCGAAATCTTCTTCTCGTGGATGAGCACGTAGGCGTCCTCGAGCACGGCTTCCTGCGCTTCCGCATTGGTCGTGAAGTACGGCGAGAGATAGCCCTTGTCGAACTGCATGCCCTCGACGACGTCGAGCGTGGTCTCGATGGACTTCGCTTCTTCGACCGTGATGGTGCCGTCCTTGCCGACCTTATCCATGGCGTCGGCAATGATGTTGCCGATGGTGTCATCCCAGTTCGCGGAGACGGTCGCGACCTGGCGAATTTCTTCGCGATCGGAAACCTTCTTCGAAACCCGGGCGAGCTCGGTGACTGCAGCCTCAACCGCCTTGTCGATCCCGCGCTTCAAGTACACCGGGTTCGAGCCGGCGGTTACGTTCTTCAAACCTTCGCGGTAGATGCCTTCGGCAAGAACCGTCGCGGTCGTGGTGCCGTCACCCGCAGCGTCAGAGGTCTTGGAAGCCACTTCCTTCACCATCTGCGCGCCCATATTCTCGTAGGGATCCGGCAGTTCGACTTCCTTCGCGACGGTAACGCCGTCCTTCGTGACGGTCGGAGAACCGAATTTTTTGTCGATGACGACATTGCGGCCCTTGGGACCGAGGGTGACTTTGACCGCGCGCGAGAGAAGCTCGACGCCACGGAGAATTTTTTGACGAGCATGCTCGTCGAACAGGAGTTGTTTAGCAGCCATAGTAATTAATTATTGTTTAGAGGTGGGAGAGGAAGAACGGGAACTCAGGCGATCACGCCGAGGATGTCGTCTTCGCGGACGAGGGTGTATTTCTTTTCACCGAGCTTCACTTCGGTGCCGCCGTATTTGCTGATCAGCACGAGATCGCCAACTTTGACTTCGAACGTGCTCATCTTGCCGTCTTCGCCCTTTTTGCCGGTGCCGAGAGCGATGACTTTCGCCTCCTGCGGTTTTTCTTTAGCGCTGTCCGGGATGATGATTCCGCCGCGGACCTGCTCTTTTTCTTCGATGTGTTCGACGAGCACGCTGTCGCCGATGGGTTTGATTTTAACGTTGGCCATATATGGTTGTTTTGGGATTAGACGTGGATTGTTGTGTTTTGGTTTTTCGACCAAGCGCGCCCGCCGCGATCAACACGGCGGGCGCGCAAAGGGCTGAAAGAGTTTATTTCTTCTTATCTTCGTCGACGACTTCGAAGTCGGCGTCAACGACGTCGGCCTTCTTCTCGGATTTTTTCGAAGCACCTTCTTCGCCGGTGGGAGCGCCGCCAGCCGCCGGCTCGCCTTGCCCTGCGCCTGCTGCGCCGGCCGCTTGGGCGGCTTTTTGCGCTTCAGCGTAGAGCTCACCACCCACTGCAGTAAGCTTCTCCATCGCCGCTTTCATCCGCGCGGCGTCATTGCTCTCAAGGTCCTTCTTCGCTTCGGCAATCGCCGCCTCGATTTTGGACTTCTGGTCAGCCGGAAGTTTGTCGCCGGCTTCCTTGAGCGTCTTTTCGAGCTGGTAGATGGAAGAGTCGAGCTGGTTTTTGGATTCAACCGCTTCCTTACGTTTGCGATCTTCCTCGGCGTGCAGTTCCGCTTCCTTGGTCATTTTCTCGACTTCTTCCTTCGAGAGACCGGAAGAACCTTGAATGGTGATCTTCTGGTCTTTACCCGTGCCGAGATCTTTCGCGGACACGTGGAGGATGCCGTTCGCATCGATATCGAAAGTGACCTCGACTTGCGGAGCACCACGTGGCGCCGGCGGAATCCCATCGAGCCGGAACGTGCCCAGCACCTTGTTGTCGCGCGACATCGGCCGCTCGCCTTGCAACACCACGATCTCAACCGAGGGCTGATTGTCGCTGTAAGTTGAAAACGTCTGCGTCTTCTTGGAAGGAATCGTCGTGTTGCGCGGAATCATCGCAGTGGCGACCTGGCCCGCAGTCTCGATCCCGAGTGTGAGCGGGGTGACGTCCAGCAAAAGGACATCGCGCACTTCGCCCTTAAGCACACCCCCTTGAATCGCCGCGCCCACGGCCACGACTTCATCGGGGTTCACGCCTTGGTGCGGCGGTTTGCCGCCAAGATTCTTCGCAATGTCCACAATCTTCGGCATGCGAGTCATACCGCCGACGAGAACAAGTTCATCGATCTGGGCCGACGTCAGCTCCGCATCTTTGAGGCAGTTCTTAAACGGCTGGATACAGCGCTCGGAGAGTGAATCGCAGATCTGTTCCATCTTCGCCCGGCTGAGCTGCACATTCAGATGCTTGGGACCGGAAGCGTCAGCCGTGATGAACGGAAGATTGATGTCGACGGACTGGGTCGACGAAAGGGCGATCTTCGCCTTTTCCGCCTCTTCCTTCAGACGTTGGAGCGCCATCGGATCCTTGCGCAAATCGATCCCGTTTTCTTTTTTGAAGGTGTCTACGAGCCAGCCGATAATCGCGTCATCCCAATTATCTCCGCCGAGATGAGTGTCACCATTGGTGGCCTTCACTTCAAAAACACCGTCGCCGATTTCCAGGACCGACACGTCGAACGTGCCGCCACCCAAGTCAAACACCGCGATCTTCTCATCTTTCTTCTTATCCAAACCGTAGGCCAGCGAAGCCGCGGTCGGCTCGTTAATGATACGAAGAACATCGAGGCCCGCGATTTTGCCCGCATCCTTGGTCGCCTGACGTTGTGAGTCGTTGAAATAAGCGGGAACCGTAATGACCGCCTGCGTCACTTTTTCGCCGAGATACGCTTCAGCATCGGCTTTCAATTTTCCGAGCACGAAGGCCGCAATCTGCTGGGGCGCGAACTGCTCGGTTTTATCTCCGACCACAACCTCGATGTATGCGTCACCGCCCTTACCCTCCACGACTTTGAACGGCATGTTTTTCGCCTCGGCATTGACCTCGGAAAACTTCCGGCCGATCAAGCGTTTCGCCGAGAACACCGTATTGCGCGGATTGGTGACGGCCTGGCGTTTAGCTGCCTGCCCAACGAGCCGTTCGCCGGTTTTAGTAAAGGCGACTACTGAGGGAGTGGTGCGCGCACCTTCGGCGTTGGGGATCACCACCGGTTCACCGCCCTCCATAATGGCCATACAGGAGTTGGTCGTGCCGAGATCGATGCCTAAAATTTTGCTCATAAGATAGGAAATTGGTTCCGAAAATTGGGTTCGCGACTTTCAGCAACGCGTGTGCCTCGATATCCAAATCGAATTTTAACGATTGATCAGAAAGTATTTAAAAATTATGCGGCCGAGATTATCAGGTAAAGAAGTCTGCCGGATCACGACAAGTTGTCCCGCTTTCAAATCCCTGTCACACCAAGCGTGGCGCAACTGTCACACCGCGACATCTGATCGGCTGGCCAAGAGAAAGGCCCGCGAGTTTAAAACTTCGCGGGCC
>JBDSSU010000249.1:0-3339 GCA_039928635.1 Opitutaceae bacterium
CCGGCAACGGTCAGGACGGTCCCGCCATGAGACCGAAACATCCGCATTGCCGCGGAGAGTGGCGTCGGGAAGCACACAGCCCGCGAAAGCGAGCGCGCCCAATCGTGTGCAACCGGGAAAGAGTGCGTGGCGAACACCCAACCCCAAATTTGGCCCCGGGACCGCAAGGTCCCGGGGCCTTATTTTTTTTGGGTTTCTGGCCTCGCCAGCGCACCGCCGCTTTGCAACTTAACCAAACCCTTGTCCGACCGTGACTCGAAATTTTTTCCGTCGCTCGCCCGTCCCAGAAGTCGTCCCCGCCTCGCTCAGCGCAGGCATGCGACCGGGTGGCGTTGTACGGAACCAAGATCCCTGTACACGAATTGATGTGACAGCACCCATAAACTCTCGCTCCCCCCTTTCCCCCGACCCGAGTGTAATTCCATAACCCCCAATCCCGATGCCCTGCCCGAGCTTTCTCAACGGACTTTCTGCTCCCCTCGCAATGAGCGTCTCTTTTTCTTTATTTGCCGGCGGTCTTCTCGCGGCGGAAAACCCGGCGCCGGTTGCGCCCCCACCTCCCCCAAATCTTGTCACAACCATTCCGCCGGGTTCGATCCGGTTGTGGGAAGGCGATGCGCCGGGCGCCCTCGGACAGCGTCCCCAGGATATCCCCACCCTCACGGCGTACTTACCATCGGGCGGCAGCCGAAACGGCGCCGCCATGATTGTTCTCCCCGGTGGAGGTTATTCGAATCTGGCGGCTCACGAAGGCGCTGGCTACGCCGAGTGGCTGGCGAGCCAGGGGATCACCGCCTACGTTCTCCGCTATCGGGTCGGCGCTCAGGGTTATCATCACCCGGTCGAACTGGGCGACATTGCCCGCGCCGTGCGGATGGTGCGCTCATTCGCGCAAAAACGGGACGGCCTGGACCCAACGCGGATCGGCGTGATCGGCTCGTCCGCGGGTGGCCACCTGGCAGCGACGATTGCCACGCATTTCGATGGGGGCAATGCCACCGCCACGGATCGGATTGAGCGCGAGAGTTCACGGCCTGACCTTGTGGTGCTCTGTTATCCCGTGATCACCTTCGGGGAATTTGCCCATGCGGGATCGCGGACGCAGCTCTTGGGCAAGGATGCCGCTCCCGAATTGGTGCAGAATCTCTCCAATGAACTGCAGGTCACGAAGGAAACCCCGCCCACGTTTCTCTGGCACACCCTGGAGGACAAAATCGTTCCCGTGGAAAACAGCCTGATGTTCGCGGCGGCGCTGCGACGAAGCGGCGTTCCGTTCTCCCTCCACGTCTACGAAACAGGAGGACATGGGCTCGGGCTGGGGCGGCCGGGTCGGCCGGCTCCACCCTGGGGGGACCAGCTGCTCTACTGGATGCGCGAACGGAAATTCATTCCGTGAGCGAACGTTTGTCTCGGGCACAGGCGTGGCGGGTGGTGTCTGGGGTTCCGCTTGAAGATGGAGCGAGAGAACAATGAAGCTTGTTTCCCCGCTCACTCCCTCGCCTCGCCGGCCTCTGATTGCAGTCGTCACGATGATCGGCTGTTTTTGGTTCTCTCGCGCGTGATGACTCTGATCGCAGATCTCGCGGCCGGGTTGATTCGTCTCGCGTGCGGCGTTCGGGCGTTGCCGCAGAGTGCAGTGCCGGACGGCTCGTGCATTTTCTTCGCGAATCATTCGAGTCACCTCGACTTCGCCTTGATTTGGGCCGCGCTACCCTCAGCCCAACGCCGCCGCACGCGTCCCGTCGCAGGCCGTGACTACTGGGATAAAACAGCGGCGCGCCGCTGGATCGCCTGCCGTTGTTTCCGTGCGGTCCTGATCGAACGGCAGAAAGTCACGGTCGCTTCCAACCCCATGGAGCCCATGCTCGCCGCGCTTGATGCCGGCGCGTCGCTGATCGTTTTCCCGGAGGGGACCCGCAGCCTCGATGGACGCTTGCAGCCGTTTAAGGCGGGACTCTATCACATGACAAAAGCGCGGCCGGCGCTTCCGCTCGTACCCATCTGGCTCGACAACCTGAATCGCATTCTTCCGAAGGGCGAATTTCTCGCCGTCCCTTTGATCGCTTCGGTCGCGGCCGGCGCCGCGCTTCATTTTGACCCCGCAGAATCCAAACCTGGCTTCCTTGCCCGCGTCCAATCCGCATTAAGCGCGCTGCAGCGAAACTGACGATGCAACCGGAACGGCAGACTCTGCTCATGGTCGGCGGCATCGCCGGGCTGCTGGTGCTTTCCAGCGTGGTCGTGGCGTTGCTGAAGACGCGCCAGCCAAAGGGGAAGATCAATCCAGTCATTGCGAATCTCGACGCTCGGGTGAATGCGTGGTGGGTCATGGTGGCGATTTTCGCCGTCGCTCTTTTCACCGGCGGATTGGGCTCGGTGATTCTTTTTGGGTTCACCTCGTTTTTCGCGATGCGTGAGTTTGTAACGCTGGCTCCGACCAAGTCGGCCGATCATCGCGGATTATTCTGGGCCTTCTTCATCATTTTACCTGCCCAATATTATTGGGTCGCCGCACAATGGTACGGTCTCTTTGCGATCTTTATTCCGGTTTACGCCTTTCTGTTTATCCCGATCCGCTGCGCCCTCGCTGGCGACGCGGAACGGTTTCTCGAGCGCACGCGAAAGTGCAATGGGCCCTTATGGTCTGCGTTTACTTCGTGAGCCACGTTCCCGCGCTCCTCATGTTGAAAATACCCGGTTACGAGGGCGGGAACGCCCGACTGCTCCTCTTCTTCGTGCTGGTCGTGCAAATCAGCGATGTCCTGCAATACGTTTGGGGGAAACTTTTCGGACGTCACAAAATCGCGCCGGTGCTCAGCCCGAGTAAAACGTGGGAAGGCTTCATTGGGGGGGTGCTGTCCGCCTCGGCGATTGGCGGGGCATTATGGTGGGCGACGCCGTTTTCTCCCTGGCAGGCGGCGGCCCTTTCATTGGTGATCACTGTGATGGGATTTTTTGGGGGACTCGTGATGTCAGCCATCAAGCGGGACCGTGGGGTTAAAGACTATGGTTCGCTGATTGAAGGCCACGGTGGCGTCATGGATCGAATCGACTCGATCTGCTTCGCCGCTCCGGTGTTCTTCCATCTCGTGCGTTACGGTTTCACCTGAGCGATGGCTTCAATTTACGACATCAAGCCGGCGTTCCAAAATGGACTGCGACCGATCACGCGTTCGCTGGCGGCTGCGGGCGTGACCGCCAACCAGGTGACGATTACGGCCGCGCTGCTTTCATGTGTGATGGGAGGGTGCGTGATGCGGTTTCCGCTGGAGGATTGGCCGCTGCTGGCGATGCCCGCGTTCCTTTTTGTGCGCATGGCGTTGAACGCCGTCGACGGTA
>JBDSSU010000250.1:0-10202 GCA_039928635.1 Opitutaceae bacterium
TCGTGATGGATCGCTCCGGCAGCATGGGAATGAGTGCGGGCGCCGGGTTGACGAAAATTGATCTGGCGAACACGGGCGCGGCCCGTGCGGTGGAGTTGCTCGGCGATCTGGATGCGGTGTCGGTCCACGCCGTCGACACCGTGGCACACGCGGTCGTGGAACTCGCTCAGGTGGGTCCGAATCGCAGTCAGATTACGGAGTCGGTCAGGCGAGTGACGAGTGGCGGCGGGGGGATTTATGTTTACCAAGGCCTCCTCGCGGGCTGGGAGGAATTGCAGAAAGCGAAGTCGGGGACGAAGCACCTCATCCTGTTCGCCGATGCGAATGATTCACCGCAGTCGGACGGCTATATCGAACTCATCGCGAAAATGCGCGACGAAGGTGCGACCGTCAGCGTGATCGGCCTCGGCACCGAGAGCGACCGCTACGCCACCGTGTTGAAGGACATCGCGACCAAAGGCGGCGGACGATTTTTCTTCAACGTCGACGCGAACGAGTTGCCGGCGATTTTCGCGCAGGAGACAGTCTCGGTCGCGCGTTCCGCTTTCATCAAGGATCTGACGGCGACGCAAAGCACTCCCGGGTGGGCGGAGATTGGGGCACGAACTCCGGAATGGCCGTCAAAGATCAGCGGCTACAACTTGAGCTATCTGCGACCGGGGGCGACGGCCTCGTTGCTCACGGTGGACGAATATCAGGCGCCGCTCGTCGCTGCCTGGTCGCGCGGCGCGGGAAGGGTCGCAGCGGTGTCGTTTCCGCTGGGAGGACCCTATTCCGAAGCGATTCGAGAGTGGCCGGGCTACGGGGATTTCATCCAGACCTTGTCACGCTGGCTGGGAGGAGAGGATGCGCCGGCGGGGCTCGCGCTGCGCCCGGTGATCGAAGGCGAACGGCTGACGCTCGATTTGCTGTACGACGAAAGCTGGACCGGGCGGATGGCGCAGACCCCGCCGGTGGCGGCGCTCGCGGAGATGGGTCGCACGGGTCAATCCGTCACGAAACCTCTGACGTGGGAAAAAATTGAACCGGGGCGCTTCCGGGCCACGACCTTGCTTTTGCCTGATGTGATGGTGCGTGGGGCGGTGCGCATCGGCGCGATCTCGCTGCCGTTCGGGCCGCTGACGATCAGCAGTTCGGCTGAATGGAACTTCGACCTGACCCGCCGGCGCGAGCTGCAGCAGCTGAGCGTGCGCAGCGGCGGTCGGGAGCGGCTCGATTTGGCGACGATCTGGAATGCGCCGCGGATGGCGATGTGGCGTTCGGTGCGCAACGGGTTGCTCATCGCCTGGGTCGTGCTGTTTCTGGTGGACGCGGGGCTGACGCGCCTGGGGATTTCGCTGGTGCCGCGACGGAAGCCGCTGCCGGTGCGAGGATCGACGTAGCACGGGCATCTTGCCCGTGGGTTTGGGAACGCGTGCGGCGGGGGGTGTGGCGGATCAATCACACGGGCAAGATGCCCGTGCCACCCTGATTCGATCCGACGGGCAAGATGCCGGTGCTACGCCGGAAGGCTGAGTTCAGCCCTGACAACGACCTTGCCACCGGGTGGGCGAGGGGTTGTAAGCTCACCGTTCCTTCAATGGCTCGCATCGTCCAAAAATATGGCGGCACCTCGGTGGGTGACGTCGAACGCATCAAGAAAGTCGCGGAGCGCATCAAAGCGTTTCGCGATGAAGGCAACGAACTCGTGGTCGTCGTTTCCGCCCGTGCAGGCGTGACGAACGAGCTGCTCGCCCGCGCCAGAGCGGTTTGTCCGGGGGTCGAACCCCCGGAACGCGAGCTCGACCAGCTCCTCTCCATCGGCGAGCAGGAGACGATCGCGCTGACCGCGATGGCCCTGCACGGCATCGGCGTCGATGCGGTGAGCTACACGGGAGCGCAGGCCGGCATCTTCACCGACAAGGTGCACACGAAGGCGAAGATCAAAACGATCAACGCGAAGCCGATCGAAAAGGATCTCAGCGCGGGCAAGGTGATCATCGTCGCCGGCTTTCAGGGTATCAACGAAGAGGGCCAGATCACGACACTCGGTCGCGGCGGCTCCGATCTCACGGCGATCGCGCTCGCTGCGGCGATCAAGGCGGACAAGTGCGAGATCTATACGGATGTCGACGGGGTCTACACCGCCGATCCGCGCGTGGTGAAAAACGCGCGGAAGCTCGCCGAGATTTCCTACGACGAAATGCTCGAGCTCGCTTCGTCGGGCAGCAAGGTGATGCAGTCGCGCTCGGTGGAGTTCGCGGCGAAGTACGACGTCGTTTTCGAAGTCCGCTCCTCTTTTAACCACAATCCAGGAACCATCGTGAAACAAGAAGTCGCCTACATGGAAAAGGTCGTCGTCCGCGGCGTCGCCGTCGACAAGGACCAGGCCAAGGTCACCGTCAGCGGCATCGTCGACAAACCCGGTTCGGCCGCGAAAGTTTTCCGCGCGCTGGCCGATGCGCATGTGCTTGTCGACATGATCGTGCAGAACGTCGGTCAGGGCGGCGTGGCGAATCTCACGTTCACCGTGCCGCAGACCGACACGGCGAAGGCCGTGAAGGCGCTCGAGCCGGCGTTGCAGGAACTCGGTGGCGGCACCGTCGCCGTCGACGACCGCATCGCGAAACTCTCCGTCGTCGGCGTGGGCATGAAAACCCACAGCGGCGTCGCGGCCACGCTCTTTCAGTCGCTGGCGGCGGCGGGCATCAACATTGAGCTAATCAGTACCTCGGAGATTAAAATTTCCGTCGTGATCGCGCAGGACCGGATCGACGAAGCGGCGCGCGTGGCGCATGCCGCGTTTGAGTTGGATAAAGTGTGAGAGGGAAGGAGAAAAGGCAGATGCCAGATGTCAGAAGCCAGATGCCGGAAGTCAGAGGAGAGAAGAAGACCGCGCCGATTCGGCATTTCACGGACCTGATCGTCTGGCAGAAGGCCTTTGACTTGGGACTACAGGCTTTTGAGTGCTCGAAGAGCTGGCCGCGCGAAGAGAAGTTTGCACTCATTGATCAGGTCAGACGTTCCTCGCGTTCCGTGAGCGCCAACATTTGCGAGGCTTGGGGAAAACGTCGCTACGAGGCGCACTTCGTCAGTAAACTTTCCGACAGTGACACCGAACTCTTGGAGTCGGAAAACTGGCTGATGTTTGCAAACCGGCACGGGTATTTGACTGCGAGTGATTTCGATTCGCTCCCTGAGCAGATGCGTCAGATCGGGCGCATGCTCGGCAGCATGATGCAGAATCCGGAGCCATTTCTCCTGCGGGATGCCCGACGCGCCGTTTGATTAATTTGGCCTCTGGCTCCTGACATCTGGCCTCTCCAATCCATGAAATTCATTTCCACCCGCGGACAGACTCCCGCTCTCGGTTTTTCCGACGCGGTGGCGACGGGACTCGCGCCCGACGGCGGGCTGTTTTTGCCGGAGACGCTGCCGGATTTCAGCCGGGATTTGGAACGGTTCGCGAAGCTTGGGTACGCGGAGTTGTGCTTCGAGTTCCTGCGGGTGTTCGCGACGGACATTCCGGCGGAGACGCTGCGGGGCATCATCGCGCAGTCCTACACGAAGTTTGCGCATCCGGAGATCGCGCCGCTCAAGCCGCTCGCGAAAAATCTCTACGTGCTGGAGCTCTTCCACGGGCCGACGCTCGCATTCAAAGACTTCGCGCTGCAGCTGCTCGGCAATCTTTACGAGTATCAGTGTCGCGTGCGGAACCAGACGATCAACGTGCTGGGTGCGACGTCGGGCGATACCGGGGCGGCGGCAATCCATGGGCTGCTCGGAAAGCCGGGTACGGCGATCTTCATTCTTTATCCGGATGGACGGGTGTCGCCGTTGCAGGAGCGGCAGATGACGTGCACGGGAGCGGACAACGTTTTCGCGCTCGCGGTCGAGGGTACGTTCGACGACGCACAGAATGCCTTGAAGGAAATTCTCGGTGACCAGGATTTCCGGACGCGGCACCGGCTGTCGGCGGTGAATTCCATCAACCTCGCGCGGGTGCTCGCGCAGTGCGTTTATTATCTCTACGCGTGGCTGCGCGTGCCGGCGGCGGAGCGCGACAACGTGGAGTTTGTGGTGCCGACGGGCAATTTCGGCAACGTGCTTGCCGGTTGGATGCTCCAGAAAATGGGCGTGCCGATCCGCGGGTTTCGGGTGGCGACGAATCAGAACGACATTCTCTACCGCATGTTCACCACGGGTGAATATCGCATGGGTGCAGTGCAGCCGAGTCTCGCGCCTTCGATGGATATTCAAGTGGCGTCGAATTTCGAGCGCTTCATCTCTTTCGCCGTGGGCCGCGATCCCTTGCGCGTGCGGGCGGTGATGCAGGAATTCAAAGCGAACGGCGCTTATCGCTTCCCGAACTTCGACCGCGACACGTTCACGGCGTCACGCACGACGGATGCGGAAATTTCCACGATCATCGCGGAGGTGCATCGCGAGCACGGCTACCTCGTCGATCCCCACACGGCGTGTGGTTTCAAGGAGTTGAACCCCGAACGGGTGAGCGTCGTGCTCGCGACGGCGAGCCCGGCGAAGTTTCCCGAGACGATCCGCGCGGCGATCGGAATCGAGCCGACGCATCCGAGTTTGGAGACGCTCAAGTCGCGTCCGATCGTGAAGCACCGTCTCGCTGCCACGCCCGAGGCGATCCGCGCGTTCGTCGACGCTCACGCGGTGTGATTGCAATGGCCCTTTTAGATTTCCACAGAAGGTAACGAAAACAACGAAGGGGCTAACGGACGTCTTCAAAATTGCCCGTCATTCTGAGACCGGGACCAGCGCGAGGCGTGGGGTGATTCGTCCGATGAACGAATCTTTACCCATCTTTACCCACCCGATTGTCATCCTGAGCGAAGCGAAGGATCCAGCAGGAGCTGCGCACCCCATGCGCGGTGCGAGTGTCCCAGTGGATTCTTCACTGCGTTCAGAATGACAAACCAAAGGGCGTTCATCAGCAGCGCAGCGACGAATCCATAGGGGTTTAACGCCATGCCGCGAATCCACGGGTGGATTCTTCTCTGCGTTCAGAATGGAAAACCAGGTTTGAGCCACTCGCGAAACGTGGGGCGGTGAAGGCCGTGTTTTGGGGGATCGCGATCCTTGCGCGGTGACGCGGGGCGACGCCGTATTTCGCGGTTTCGAAAAGCTCCACTCAAAACCTAATCCGCCGCGTCGTGCGCGGTTTGCTGCGCGGCACGATCGGCCAATCCCACCCATGTTTGCTCATCTTCGCCGGCGTGTATTGGCGCTACTCCGCCTGTATCGTTTTCGTTTCTGGATTGTCTGCGGCCGCCTGTTTTTCGGGACGTTTGCCCTCGTTGTCTCCGCGCACGCGCAAATGTCCACCGGCCAGGTCACCGGCCGGGTGCTGAACGCGGCGACGCAGGAATACGTGCGCAATGTGGAGGTGCGCGTGGCGGGCTCGGCGATGGTCACGCTCTCAGAGGAAGGTGGATTCTATCGGCTGTTCAACGTGCCGGCGGGGGAGGTGACGCTTGTCACCCATTATCCCGGTCACGCTGCCCTGCGCGCACGGCTCACGGTCACGGCGGGCGCCAGCATCGTGCGCGATCTGGAGATTATCTCTGGTGTCGGGAGCGGCGAAAGCGCGGTGCAACTCGACCGGATCCTGGTTTCGGCGGAACGCGACGGACAGGCCAAGGCCTTGGCGGAACAAAAGAACGCGATGAACGTGACGACGGTGATGTCGGCCGATAATTTTGGCGACGTCGCCGAGGGAAACATCGGGGAGTTTCTCAAGTTCATGCCGGGCGTCGTGCTCGATTATCTCGAGACGATCCCGCGCACGGCAAGAATCGGCGGGATGGAGGCGCGTTACGGTTATGTGACCATCGATGGCAACAATCTCGCGAATGGCAGCAGTTCGAGCTTCGGCGCCGACAGCCGGCAGTTCGAATTCGAGGCGATCTCGATCAGCAACATCGAATCCGTCGAGGTGAATCGCACGCTGAGCGCGGACATGTCGGCCGATGCTCCCGCCGGCACGATCAACCTGCGCACCAAAAGCGCGCTCGATCGCAGGCGCCGCCAGTTCAGCTACACGGTCGGCTTCATCGGTAACCAGTATGAGCATTCGTTTTCGCGCGGTCCGCGTCCCGACGACGGCTTGCACGCGAAGGCGAGACCGACGGCGTCGTTCGATTATTCCGACACGTTCTTTGGGCGAAAACTCGGCATCTCGGTCAACGGAGTTTCGACGAATGTGTTTAAGGAGCAGTTCCGTCACAGTCTGAGCTACAGCTATACGACGGCGGCGGCCGTGGCGGCGGGGCAACCGCTGATCACGTCGATCAACTACAAGGATGGTCCCACCATGACCGAGAAGTCTGCGGGCGGGCTGAAACTCCAGTATCGGCCTTTTGTTGGGCTGACCTTCGCGCTCACGTCGAGCTACGCGTACTACGACGACACGTTTCTCAATCGGAACCTGAACTTCGTGGTGGGCTCGACCAGCATCGCGCCCGGCTCGACGATGACCAGGATCGTCGCTCAGCCGAGCGGGGCGAACACGGCGACCCGACTTGATTTATCGGGCGTGAGCGACGATCGACGGAAAGACACGACGAATGTTTCACTGGGATTTGATTTGAAGCGCGGCAGGCTGAGCGTTGACGGACTCGCGAGCTACTCGCGTTCACGCGAGCATCGGGGAGGTCTGCAGGACAATATGGTCGGCGAATCGAATTTGCGGCTGACGCGGGTGGGTTGGACCGCAGAGCGTTCGGGCGTCGATTCGCCCGCGTGGTATTTCACCCAAACGTCGGGCCCCGATTGGAACGACCTCAACAACTATGGCCGCAGCGATCTGCAGGCGAACAACGTGAGCGGTTCGCTCATGGTGGGAAAAACCGAAGAGTTTACGGCGCGGGTCAACGCGCGTTACGTGATGAACTGGAAGCTACCGACGTATTTCAAAACCGGCGTGAGCGAACGCGTGACCACGCGTGCCCGAAAACAGATCGCCTCCTACACGGGAACTTATGTCGGGCCGACTAGGACACCGGCGCTGCCGAACGGAAACCAGTTGAGTGCACCGCTCCCCGCATCGCAGGCGAGATTTCTAGTCGCGCTGCCCTGGGGCGGTAATCTCGGTCCGCTGCCGGTCCCTGACAAAGAAGCCCTGGGTGCGCTGCTCAGGGACAGGCCCGAGTACTTCACGCAGACCGAGGCGAATCTCGCCGGTGACCTCGACGACCTCTTGGGCAGTCCGCAAAGCAATCAGGAGGAAGTGCGCGCGCTTTACCTTCTGGAAAATACGCGGATTGGCCGGTGGCAGGTGCAGGCGGGCATGCGGATGGAAGCGACGCGCACGATCAGCACCGTGATGCAGGAAGTAGCCGCCAACCGGAATCCCTTTGCGACGCTCGGCACGACCACGGTCAACGGCGTCAAGCGGACGACCTACACCGCGGCGGGCACGCAAGACTACATCCGCTACAAAAATTCCCTCGGTGCGATCACGTCCTACGGGGCGTATCACGCCTGGCTCCCGAGTGCGTCGATGAAATATACCGTGGCGCCCAATCTCACTTTCAAACTCGGCTATAACAAGGCGATCAAGCGCCCCAATCTGAACAATATCGCCGGCCCCTGGCGGGTTTCGCTCAACAACACCACGGGCGATGTCGAGGTCACGGTGCCGAATCCGGAGCTGCGACCGGAGAGCTCCGACAAATATTCCGCGGTGCTGGAGTACTATTTCGAGCCGGCAGGGACGTTCAGCGTCCATGCCTTTCAGACCAATCTGACTCACGCCTCGGACGAGACCGTTCCGATTTCGGCCGCGGATTTCGGTTACGGCGACGATCCCGTTTATGGTTCCGGCCAGTATTATTTTGTGACGTTTCAGAACCTCGATAAGGTCCGCCGGATCAAAGGGATCGAGTTTAGCTATGCTCAACAGTTCACGTTCTTCGGTTCGGAGATTCTGCGCGGGCTTGGAGTGTTTGGCAGTTACTCGCGTTACAATGCGAGTCCGAGACCGCGCGATGGACGCTGGTCTCCGCAGAACGCGACGGCGGGCCTCAGCTGGCGCTACCGGAGATTCAACGCGAGCGTCAACGGCACGTGGGTGGATGAGATCCCCACTGGCAGTAATACGGTGGCCGCGAATTCCCGCTATTTTCCGAATGATCAGGAATTCCTGCAGGAGCGGTTCATGGCTGATGTCGGGCTCGGGTATCGGCTGACACGGAACACGAGCCTGTACGTGGCCGGCCGCAACGCCTTCAACTCGGGCAAGACGTGGTATTTCAAATCGAACGGCCGCATCCGCCAGATGGAACGCTACGGGGGACAGTGGACCTTGGGGTTCTCCGGGAAGTACTAAGGACTGTCTTCAACCTTTCCTTTCATGGTGAATTATCATTCTGAGACGGGGACCAACGCGAGGCGTTGGGCGATTCGTCCGATGGACTATCACCTTCACCCAACCGCCAGTCATCCGGAGCGAAGCGAAGGATCCAGCAGGAGCGGTGTGACCCCTGTTGCGGTGCGAGTGTCCCATTGGATTCTTCACTGCGTTCAGAATGACAGAACGGTTTGAAGAGGCCCTTTGGACTGTGTTCCCTGCTGGTCGGTGGAGCCGGTCGCCAACAAGCGGCACATTTCTGTTCTTGGTGCGCGCGAGAACTGCCCACGACACGGGCAAGAGGCCGTGCCAGACCACAACTCTGGTACCCATAACGGACATCCGTCCGATAAGCCGGCCCGAAAAACAAATTCGACAAACCGATGCCACTCTCTTTCCTTCGCTCCCTTCGAAATGAATCACGCCCCGGGCATCATCATTCCTGCCATTATTATTGCGCTCCAGCCCGGGCGCGGAGAATCGGCGTGAACGCAGGAAAGCCACGCTGAACCTTCGAACCGCCCGGGCCACTCGCCCGGGTTTTTTATTTTTATGACCCAGAACCTAGTCAAAATCTACGACACCACTCTCCGCGACGGCACCCAGGGGGAGGGGATCAGCTTTTCTGTCACGGACAAGCTGCTGATCGCCCAGCGGCTTGATCAGTTCGGGGTCGATTACATCGAGGGCGGCTTCCCCGGTTCGAACCCGCGAGACATCACTTTTTTTCAGGAGGCGCAGAAATTACGCCTCAAGCACGCGCGACTCGCGGCGTTCGGCTCAACCCGACGTGCCGGCACGAAGGCGTCCGAGGACGCCCAGCTTCGGACTTTGTTAGAGAGTGGCATGCCCGTCATGACGATCGTGGGGAAAACCTGGACGCTTCACGTCACTGAGATCATCCGCACCACCCTCGAGGAGAATCTCGCGATGATCGAAGACTCGACGCGTTACCTCGTAGCGCAAGGGCGTGAGGTGATCTACGACGCCGAGCATTTTTTCGACGGCTACAAGACAGACGCTGACTACGCGATGAAGACGCTCTCGGCCGCGCTGCGCGGCGGAGCCAGCAATCTCTCCCTCTGCGATACGAACGGCGGGACGTTGGTGGATGAGTTCAAGGAGATCGTCGGTCGCGCGGTTCGGGAATTTGGCGCGGAGAAAATCGGAGTGCACTGCCATAACGACAGCGGATTGGGAGTCGCGCTGACGCTCGCGGGAGTTGAGGCGGGAGCGACCCTCGTCCAGGGGACGGCGAACGGCTACGGCGAGCGGGTGGGGAATGCCAACATGACGACGGTCCTGCCGAATCTTTTTCTCAAGATGGACCGCACGGCGCACTGCGCTCCGAACCTCGTGCAGCTGCGCGATCTCTCATTGTTCTTCGACGAGCTGGCAAATCTGCGACCCGATCCGAAGGCTCCCTTCGTCGGGCACTCGGCTTTTGCGCACAAGGGAGGTTTGCACGCGAATGCTGCACAGAAGGTCGCCCGCAGCTATGAGCACATCGATCCCGCTCTGGTGGGGAATCGCACGCGAGTGCTCGTTTCGGATATGGCGGGACGGAGCAGCCTCGCGTTGAAGGCCAGGGAACTCGGTCTCGAGCTCGACGAGAAGCGCCCGGAGATGAAAGCCCTCATCGAGGAACTCAAAGAGCGCGAGTTTCGTGGTTACGAATATGAAGCGGCAGACGCGTCGTTCCGACTGCTGGTCGCGAAGCACGTGGGCCAGCATCGCTCGTTTTTTGAAGTGGAAAGTTATCGGGTGATCATCGAGCGGCATGGCAAAGATCTCTGGGCGGAAGCGACGGTGAAGCTCACCGTAAATGGCGAAACCGTGCACA
>JBDSSU010000251.1:0-11745 GCA_039928635.1 Opitutaceae bacterium
GAAACGCGAGCACGAGCAAGTCCATCATGAGACGGATGTGCCCGGGATAATCCTCGTTGCCTTTCTCATCATGCGGGATGCCGACCGGGGCCTTCATGTCGGGGATGGTCGCAGTCATGTTCTCAAAGGAGGCGATGCGTCGTTCAATCTCGCGGACGGAAGTGAGGTACTCGTCGAGCTTCTGCTGGTCGGAACGGCCGAGGCGGTCTTGGAGTTTCCTGGCATCCGCGCGGACGAAATCGAGGATGCTGCTGCGCTCGGCGAGGCGGCGCTCCTTCGAGACACCGGCGTCTTCGGCGGTGGCGGCGCTGCCAAACATGCGCTCAAAAACGAGGCGCGGGTTGCGCTCGGCGGGGTTCGGCTGGGTGGCGGAGCGCCAGGAGAGATTGTATTGGTAGGCGCAGCTGTAGCCGGTGTCGCAGATGCCGGCGAGCTGCGGGGCCTCGCAACTCAGCTCCATCGAGGGCAGGCGGAATTTTTCGCCCTTGGCGACGAGACCGTTGGCGATGACCTGGTCGATCGAGATTCCGGCGCGGATGTCGCGCCCGCCGGTCTTGTAAGCCTGGCAGCCGGTGAGGAACGTCGCGCCAGCGCGGGCATGGTCGCCGCCGCCGTCGCCATTGGCGTCGGCTTTGCGGTGGTCGAGACCGCTCACGATTTGAATGTCCTGCTTGAACGACTCCAAAGCGGTCAGGGAGCGGTTCAGCGTGTAGTCCGCGCCGGCGCCGGTCGGCCACCAGTTGGCGTTGTCCACGCCATTGGGGATATACACGAAGGCGCTGCGCATCGGGAATAGCCCGGCCGCACCGGTACCAGCGGCGGCGGTGGCGCGCTCGGCGGCACGGAGCGCGGCGGCCGGCACCAAGCTCTCAAGGAACGGCAGCGCGACGAGTGTACCCATCCCGCGGAGAAAGTTGCGGCGATGCAGTTGGGCCGGGAGCGAAGAAAGCGCGGGGGATTTCATAGGATTTAGGCGGGCGGCGGGTGCGCTGAAGGAGACAGACGGGAGCGGTGCGAGGGAGTTTCAGCGAGTGACGACTTTTCTGGCAGGCGCAGGTGGCTCGGCCGCGGTCGGTCCGAGCTGGGGCTCACCCCGGCGTTGCTGGAAGGCGAGGCTGTTAACCACGGCGTCGATGTAAGCGGGGAGCGTGGAACCGTTTTTCCCGGCGGCGGCGATAATCTGCCCGATGGTGGGGCGGTCGTAATAATCGGTGCCCCGGCCGATGGCGTAGGTCAGAAGCTGGGACGCGAAGTTTTTCTGGAAGTCGCCGAGGCGCGCGCCAGCGAGCAGGTGGCCGAGCTCGACCGCGCCGGAAACTTTTTCGCCGCTGGGCAGCTCACCCACGGAATCCACGGGCAGGCCGTTCTCAGAGGTGCGCCAGGCACCGGTGGCATCGAAATTTTCGAGCGCAAAACCGAGGGGATCGATGTCCTTGTGACAGATGGCGCACTCGGCTTTCTGTCGGTGCAGGGCGAGTCGCTCGCGGACGGTGGCTGGTTGGTTGCCGGTGACGGTTTCCGGCAGACCGGGGACATTGGCGGGCGGGGGCGGAGGCGCCGCACCGAGGAGGGATTCGAGGATGAACTTGCCACGAAGCACGGGCGAGGTGCGGTTGGCGTAAGAGCTGAGGGCGAGGATGCTGGCTTGGCCGAGCACGCCGGCCCGTCGCTCGGGCGCAACGGTCACGCGGACAAATTCCTCGGGACGACTGGCTGGGGGTGGAGGGGCGGCGGGCCCACGACCACCGCGGCCGGCAGCCCCGGCAGCTCCACCGCGGCCACCGGGGCCCGCTCCGCGCCCGGGGGCTGCGGAAGGATTGGCGGGCGTGCCGGCAGCAGCAGGAGTGGCAGCGACGACACCGCCGACGGCGGCGGGCAATGGAAGAACACTGCCCGGGAGCGCCGACGGATCTGCCGGCGCCGGAGATGCGGCAGAATTCTCCTGATTAACGCTGTAGAATTTCGCGAGCAGCGGGCTGACGAAGGAGTAGTCGGCGGTTAGCATTTTGGCGACGGGCTGACCATTGGTGAGAAAATCGGCGAAAAATTTCTGCGTCTCCATGGCCATGTCAGCGGCGAGGCCGGCACCCCAGTTAGGATAAAGCTTGGGGTCGGTTTCGCGCTGCGGGAGGTTGCGGAGATGGAGCCACTGACCGGCGAAATTCCGGACAAAGCGGTCGGCGCGGGGGTCGGCGAGCAGTCGCTTGATCTCAGCGGCGAGATTGGCGCGGAGCTTGCCTTGGGCTGCGAAGTCGCGAAGGCGTTCGTCGGGCGCGCTGCTCCAGAGGAAGTAGGAGAGGCGGATGGCGAGATCGGGCTCGCTGACGGCGTAGTTCTTGTCGGCCTTCTCATTCTTGCCCGGCATTTCGCCACGGAAAAGAAAGCTGGGCGAGACGAGCACGGCCTGAAGGGCGGTTTGCCAGCCGGCTTCCGTCGTCCCACCCGCGGCGATGGTGGATTTGACCATCGTGGCGAGGCGCGTGGCCTCATCCTTGGTGGGCGCGCGACGAAGCAATGGCGTCGCGAGGCGGGTGACGCCACGGCTGATCCACGCGTCGCGTGACTCGCCTTGGCGTTGGACGCCCGCGAGGTGGGCAAAGGCGGCGTTGGGCGCGAGCGGCTCGGGATTGGAGGGGCCTTCGATGTGAACCCAGTGCAGCCAGAAGCTGGCGGGCGGACCGCCACCACGTCCACCGCGCCCACCCCGTCCCGGCGCGGGTACCGGTTGCGCGGCAGGGTCCGCTGGAGCCACCGCCGGGGCGGCAGCCGGCTGCGGCGTGTAATAATCCAGCACCATGATGTGTGCACCCTGGGCGAGTTTCATCTCGGGCAACGCTTGTTCGAAACCGACGTCGCGCGAGCCCGAGCGAGTTTCCAGATCCTTGCCCACCACGACGCCGTCGAGTTCGAGGTTATAGCGGAGGTTGCCACTCGCGCCGGTTTCGCCGGCGCCACTCCCGGCGCTGGAAGAGATTTTGTAGGTGCCGGTCGCGGGAACGATAAAACTCCAGCTCGCCCGCGTGGGACGTTCGTATTTCAGCACCGGGGTGAGCAACACGGTGCCTTCGCCTTTCCATAAGTCGGGCGAGCCATAAATCATCCGGCTGGGAGGGAGCCGCTCCGGCACGACCTCGTGTGCGATGGCCCGGGCGGCGGCGAGGTAGCGCTCGAAAAGCAGCGGCGAGAGGGAGAGCACGTCGCCGATGTTGTCATAGCCGTAACCAGAATCGTCGGCGGGAAAATCCTGCGCGGGATTGAACGTTACCCCGAGGATGTCCTGCACGGTATTCTTGTATTCCTCGCGGTTGAGACGGCGGACAACGACGCGGCCGGCGTCGGGCTTCGCGGGGTCAATCGGGTGCAGCACTTTTTCGAGTGAGGCCACCATGGCGGCGCGCTCGGCTGCGGCCGGTTGGTCGGCATCGGGCGGCGGCATGACGCCGTGGCCGACGTTGGTCAGCACGCGCTCCCAAGTGTCACGGTGGGTGCGCATGGACTCGACCGTGGCGAGCGTCGGCGCATCGAGCGTGAGGCCGCCCTTGCTCGCTCCGTCGCCGTGGCATTCCAGGCAGTTTTGCGTGATGAAGGGCTTGATATCTTTCGCAAAAACGCCTTCGGGCGACGTCGGCTTGGGGGCAGCCGCAGTGGCCAGGGTCGGAGCGGCGATCAGTCCCCCGATCAGCAAAAGCAAGCCAGCGGGCGCGTCGAAGGGATGCAGTATTCGGGAGAGGGTGCGGGGCATGAAACGAGAGCCGATATTCTTGACGGAGATCTCTCTCGAAAATCCACGGCGAAGAAAGCGTCGACACAAGCTGAAAGCCGATCACGCGGGCAACGGGAGTCCACAGATAGAACGCCGTCGTCCTTGCGTTTAGCTTCCCGCTTACTTCGTCGGATAATTTTCGGTGGGCGGCCCGGCGCCTTGCGTCCGACGGGAAGCGACTTCGGGCGCGCGCTGACGATGCGGCAGACTCGAATCAAGCCACCGACCTAGAGCTTCGTCGCATCGAGCACCACGTGTTTGATCATCTTGCGATCCCACGTGTAGGTGATGTGCACGCGACCATCGCTGGTCTGGATCACCGCGGGGTAAGCGTAACCACTGCCCACCGGTTCGCTTTCGAGCGTCAGCACACGCTGCCAACTGATGCCGTCTTTCGATACCGCGACGTCCAAGGGGAAGCGATCGCCTTTTGCCTCGTTCGCGCGGTGCCCGGAGTGGTTGTAGACGAGCAACTGTCGTCCATCGGCCAGCGTGACAGCATCGGTTCCGGAGTTCGGGTTCGGGAGGTCCGTGGCGGTAAGCGGGCTCCAAGTCTTGCCGCCATCGGAGGACCACGTTTGCGCGATCACGCCCTGCTTCGTGCGGCAGAGCGCTTCGAGTCTTCCGTCGGGAAAAACCAGGATGCTCGGCTGAATCGCGTCGAAGCCGACGCCCTTCGCGGGTTGCCCCGAGATCGACCACGTGCGGCCGGAGTCACGGCTGATTTCAAAATGCACGCGCCATCCGTCGGGATTTCCTTCGGTGCTTGAACCGGAGAGCCAGGCACCGTCGGCAAGCACCACCGGTTTGTTTTTGATCGGGCCGAGAATTCCCTCGGGGAGACGGCGCGGCTCGCTCCACGTTTTCCCCTGGTCGGACGACGTCATCATCATTCCCCACCACTGACTCGGCGACGGACCCACTTTGTAGAACAGGACCAGCGGCCCTTTCGGCGGTTGAAACAGCACCGGATTCCAAGTCGGCAAGCGCGGCCCGGACGCCTGGATGCCATTCGCGACCTCGACGGCCTTTTGCCAGCGACCGTTCTCCTGACGCGCCACCCAGATCCCCACATCGGGGTGGCGTTCCTTGGTGCCACCAAACCATGCCGCCACCAAACGGCCGGGCGAGACCTCAACCAGCGTTGAAGCATGGCACTCCGGGTACGGGGCGTTTTCGTTGAGCAGTTCCGCATGCACGACCGCGGAACTCGAAGCGGCCTGATTCGCCATCGGAGCCGCGGTTCGGCCGGGCGCTGCGGAAAGTAAAAGAAGCGCAGCAGCGGCGAAAATCGAAGTGTGGGAGTTCATGCGATCGGTGAGCGAGACAACGCTGAGGCAGCACCGTGCCGCCGCATCGATTTCACATCTCGTACGAACACCGTCTTCAGATGATTTCCTTGATGATCTTTCCTTCCACAAAGGTCAGCCGCTCATTCCGTCCGAGATGCGGATACGTCAGCTGGTGCTGATCCAGTCCGAGCTGATTCAGGATCGTGGTGTGAACGTCGCGCAGGTGATAAGGTTTTTCCACGGCTTGAAGTCCGATCGCGTCGGTGGCGCCGACCACCTGTCCGCCTTTGATGCCGCCGCCCGCCATCCACATGCTGAACCCGAGATTGTGATGGTCGCGGCCCTTGCCCGACTCGGCTTCGGGTGAGCGGCCGAACTCGCCGCCCCACAGCACGAGCGTGGTGTCCAGGAGTCCGCGGCGTTTCAAGTCCTGCAGCAATGCGGCCATCGGCTGGTCGGTCTGCACTGCCATGCGAAGGTGATTTTCCTCGATGTCATCGTGCGCGTCCCAAGTCAGCTTGCCCGAGCCGCCGCCCGAGACGACGCACACGAAACGAACTCCTTTTTCAACGAGCTTGCGGGCCATGAGACAGCGGCGGCCGTAGTCATTCGTCGGCTCCACGCCGACGCCGTAGAGGTCGAGCGTTTCCTGAGGCTCCTTCGAAAGATCGAGGACTTCCGGAGCCTCCGTCTGCATCTTGAACGCGAGATCGTAGGCATTCATGCGCGCCGAGAATTCTTCGTCGTGGGCGTCGCGCGCGGTTTCATTCAAATGACGCAGAAGGTCGAGCGTCTGGCGGCGCTCGGCCAGCGTGACGCCCGGTGGCAGCTCCAGATTCAACACCGGTTTCTTACCGGGACGAAACATGGTCGGCTGATAGATCGCGGGCAGAAACCCCTGGCTGTACATCGGCTGACCGCCGGGCAGTGCGCCGTCCGGATCAGGCATGATCACGTACGAAGGGAGCGAATCGCTTTCAGAGCCGAGCCCATACGTGATCCATGAACCCATGCTGGGTGCGCCCGGTACGACGCGTCCGCCGAAGAGTTCGTATTGCGCCGCCGAGTGGACGACGGAGTTGCCATAGCACGAACGAATCACCGCGAGGTCATCCGCACACGTGGCAACCCGTGGGAAGAGATCAGAGACCTCGATGCCGGATTTCCCGTATTTCTGAAACGTGCGCTTCGTGCCGAGGAGTTTCGCCGTCGTCTGGATGAACTGGTATTTCGCCTCGCCGAATTCCGCGGGACGTTTCTGACCGCTGAGCTGGTTGAGGAGCGGTTTGGGATCGAACGTCTCCATGTGGCTGGGACCGCCGGCCATGAAGAGGAAGATCACTGACTTTGCCTTGGCCGGCAGCGGCGGCAGTTTGGGAGCGAGCGGGTTCGGGTTTCCGACGCGAATTCCCTGGGCATGCAGCATCGAGGCAAAGGCGAGACCCCCGAAGCCACAGCACGCATCGCGGAGAAACTCACGACGGTTGCGGGTGGGCCGGGAGTGTTCGTGGAATTCAGGGTGCATAGAGAAACGCGTTGAGGTTGAACATCACGAGGGCGAATTCCTTGAGCGATCCCGACTCTAGATACGCGAGCGAAAGCTTCCGTTCGGCCGCCGTCGGCGCGCGCCCGGTGGCAAGCCAGAAAGCCTGGTCCGTGATTTTTCCGATATCCGCGCCAGCCTCACGCTTCAGGCGTTCGGCAAAGGCGGCGGCGAGATCGTTGGAGAGTTTGCCGTTCATCATCTCCAGCGCCTGCGGCGCATGCGTGCTCGATTCCCGGCGCGGACAACTCGACAGCAGGTCGGGCTGGTCGAACGTTTCCATGAACGGCAGGTGCAGATTGCGCTTGGCGATGAGATAAACGGAACGGCGGTTAAACTCGCTCGCATCCCGCGTCACCGCCCATTGCGAAGGCTTGTAGAGGAACTTCACCAAGTCTTCCTCCACCGGCATCATGATGCTGGGGCCGCCGACCTTGGGATTAAGCTGACCGGCAACCGCGAGCATGCCGTCCCGGATCTCCTCGGCAGTCAGACGGCGGTGGGCCATGTGCCAGAGGAGACGATTCTCCGGATCGACCTTTTTCGCGGCCACCTCCATCGCCGATTGGGACGATTGCCCGTACGCACTGCTGAGGAGAATGAGCCGGTGCACCGATTTCAGTTTCCAGCCGCCCTCCACCAACGAGGAGGCGAGCCAGTCGAGTAACTCGGGATGAGTGGGGCGCTCTCCGTTGATCCCGAAGTCGTTCGCGGTTTTCACGAGACCGACGCCAAAGTGGTGTTGCCAAAGGCGATTCGCTGCGACGCGGGGCGGCAATGGGTTCTTCGCCGCGTCCGTCAGCCAGCGCGCGAGTTCGGTGCGCGGTTTCTCAATGTCCGCCGGCAGCTCGGGCAGGTCATCGCTGACCAGCACCGTGGGCGGGCGCGGCGCGACGGGATCGCCTTTCCGTTCCCAGTCGCCCCGTTTCAAAACATGGATGGCGGTGCGCTGCGCCGGATCGTTGCGGATGCTGGGGATCGTGGCGGGATTGGGCGGAAGCTCGTCCTCAAGCATCATGATCTGCTCGTTGAGCTTCACACGCGCGTCGCCTTCGGCGGTGTTCGCACTGCGGCGAAGGGTGCGGAGCTGGTTGTTGATGGTCCGCGTCGCGGCCTCGAAGCTTTTCTTCTCCTCCTCCGGGACGAGGAGGATGTCGTTCTCCTGCGTTTGCGCGAGGTAGGCCTGGAGCCGGTAATAGTCCTTCTGGAGAATCGGGTCGAATTTGTGGTCGTGGCAACGTGCGCAGCCGACCGTCAGGCCGAGCATGGCGGAGGCGACGATATCCGTGCGCTCGGTGAGCACCTCGTTCCGACTGAGGGCGATCTCGGGATTGCCGGCATTGCGCCGCACCGGTCCAAGGCGGTGAAAGACCGCGGCGGTTTCCAGTTCGCGGTTTCCGGGTTCGATTTCATCGCCCGCGAGCTGCTCCGTGAGAAAACGGTCGAAGGGTTTGTCGGCGTTGAACGCGTTGATCACATAGTCGCGGAAGCGCCAGGCATCGGGCAAATGGCGGTCGTACTCGAAGCCTTCCGTCTCGGCGTAGCGGACCACATCGAGCCAGTTGCGCGCTGATTGCTCGCCGTAGTGCGGACTCGCGAGGAGGCGGTCCACGACCTTCTCGTAGGCCGTGGGCGATTTGTCCGCGAGGAAGGCCTTCACCTCGTCCGGCGTGGGCGGAAGTCCCGTGACGTCAATCGTGGCCCGGCGGATCAGCTCTTCTTTGGTCGCAGGGGGTGCGGGCTGCAGTTTTTGCTCCGCCAGTTTTGCGTACACAAATCGATCGATCGGGCTGTTCGTCCAACCCGGCTGCTTGATCGCGGGCGGCGCGGGTTTCCTGAGTGGCTGGAACGCCCAGTAAGTGCCGCGCGCTTTCGCCGGATCGCGTGCTGGATCCAGTGCAACGGCGGTCGACACGCGGGGATCCGGCGCGCCGATTTTCACCCAACGCTCGAAATCCGCGATGACGCTGTCGGCCAGCTTTGGCTGATCGGAGGGCATCTCCAAATCGTTTTCATGCCGCAGCGCCTGGAGGAGGAGACTTTTGGAATCGCCCGGAACCAAGGCGGGACCGGAATCGCCGCCGATTAACATCGCGGCTTTGGAGTCGAGCAACAGCCCCGCTTTCAATTTTTTGGCCTGCGTCGAATGACACTCGTAGCACTGCTGCACGAGGACGGGCTCAATTTTTTCGCGGAAAAATTTCAGGTCGTCTTCCGACGCCGATGCCGCGCGAAGCGCTGGCGCCATGCCGGCGGCGAAGCATACGAAAGTGGGGATCACTGCCAGGTGGGGGAACCAGCGCGAGGTCATAGCGGATTACTTTTTCAGGGTAGGGGTTTGGACAGGGAATGCGGCCGTGCCCGGATCGCAAGCGGAGCCAGCCAGGGGTTCATTCTTCTCTCGGGGTGTCGGACAAATGACTTTGTTGTGCGGTGACCGCGAGGCTTCTCTTTGCCCTTCTGAAAAAACCGAACCGCGAACCCGAGTGTTTTGCCGAGGCGTGCCTCACGTGGGGGCGGCATCAACGGGAACGCGGTGTTCCCGAGTGGCAGAACGAAGGAGCAGCAGCGCTTGGTTGCATTTGCTTCGTCAAAAGCGCGCTGAACCTTGAACTCTATCGATGCTCCGCCGCGGACTGCCGCCTTCGTGATCGTTCGCCCACCGTCCGGTTTAAAGCTCCCCGGACTCAATCAGACCGCGCAACGCTGCGAGGGTCGCCGGCGATCCCGTGAACACGCGTTCGGGGTACTTCCGATTCCGGATCATGTTCCGGTGGATGGTTGCCTGGTTGTAGTAGTTTGCGCCCACGCCAGCGAGGTACTGCAGCCGGAGATTCCGGTCGCGGTTGATCTGAACGTCCGACAGCCACCCCGCGAACTCCGCTTTTCCCCCGGCAAACGTGGACATGAGTTTAGCGGCTGAATCGAAACCAATCTCACTCAGAGACTGCCTGACCTCGGCGTATTGCGGGCTCTGCAGTTTGGCTTCCATGGCATCGACATCGATCTTCAGCGGTTCCACCGAACCGACCATGACGGTGTCGTAGCCCGTGCCCTCCACCGTGTTGCTGAAGACCACCGCATGCGGAAACACTTCCATAAAGGTGCCGATCTCGCTTTTCACCGCGGGTTCGTCGCTTTCGTAGAGCTGCACGAAGACCGTGATGACGCCGCCGGGATTGAGTTTCTTTTTGGCGAGTTCCCAGAATTCCAGCGTGTACAGCGTGGCGGCCCCTTTGACCCACGGGTCAAAAGGGTCCGAGGTGATCGCGTCGAACTTCTCCTTGGTCGAAATCAGGAAATGGCGGGCGTCGTCGATGTGGATCTTCGTCTTCGGATTATCGACGACGTTGTAATTGTGAGCGCCGAAATGCCGCGCGACGAACCGGGGCACCAAGTCCTCGATTTCCGCGATATGCAGTTCTTCCACGGTTGGGCCGATGCTCGCCGCTCCGGCGGTCACGCCCGCACCACACCCAATCACCAGCACCTTCTTGCCGGCGTTGTTCGGGAGCAGCGTCGTCATGTGTCCGAGCATGCGCTGCAGCCGCATGTCCTGCGGTTCGCTGGAGGCCTGGACCTTGCCGGCGTTGTGGTAATTGCGAATGCCGGGACTCACCTCGGAAACGGCCATGGAGGAGTTCACGCCCTCACCCCAGAATAGGAACGTGGGATGATCGCGGAAGCGATTGGCCGCATTGTGCCCGTAACCGATGAGCAGTGCGGGCACCGGGATCACCGTCCAGCCAATCCAGCCGCCGAAGGCCAAAACGAGCAGCGCCATCGCACCCCGGCCGCGCAGCCGGACGGCGCCGGCTTCATTGAACTTGATCGCGAGGCTGACCAGCGCAGCGGCGACCGCGACTCCGATCAGGACGCGCTGAGTGACCTGCGTCCCGAAGACCGGGATAAAGAACATGGCGGTGAGGATTGACCCGAAAATCGCCCCCACCGTATTCGCGGCATAGACACTGCCGACGACCCGCGCCGCGGGCTCATCGCCGAGGCGGGCGGTGGCAGCCAGGGCCAGGGGAAAACTGGCGCCCCAAAGAATCGCGCCGGGAAGGACCACCCAAGCAGCCCGCGCAAAATCGAGATGAAACTGAAACATCGAACCCGTCACCAAGCTGGGATTGGTCGGCCAATACGGCAGGCTTTGACAGAGCGAGAACGCTGCCCACCCCAAGCTTCCCAAAACTAAAAATTGGCAGATTCCCAAGGCGCGCTGCGGATCGGGAGTGAGTCGCGCGATCATCGCGCCGACGCTGCTGCCGAGGGCGAGTCCGGAGAGGAAAGTCGCGAGGATGAGCGAGAAAGTATAAACCGTTTGCCCGAGGAGAAGAGCCAGCAGCCGGGTCCACACCACTTCCGATCCCAAGGCACTCATGCCCGAGAGGGCGATGGTCAGGTAGATCGGCCCCGAGCCGCGCGGGATCGAGAACAAGGAGGAAGGCTTTTCCTCCTGTTCCGCTTCATAACGCGCCGCCTTCGCGGTCAGGAAGGCCAGTGCCGCCACCGCCAGGTTGAGCGCCACCGCCACATAGGAAGCCCGCTGCACGTCGTAGAAACGCAGCAAGTAAAACCCGGCAATCAGACAGCCGGCGACCGCGCCGACGATGTTGCAGCCGTAGAAAAATCCGAGCCACGAGATACCCGTCGGAGTGGCCCTGACCCAGCGCGCGATGGCGGGAAGCGTTGCGCCCATCAGCAAGGTGGGTGGCAACAGGCAGAGCCCGGCGATGACAACGCGAAAGATCAGCCCGGCTTTTCCTGGAATCGCGACCGCACCATAGAGGTGGGAGATCGCCGGGAGACCGACGACCATGAGCAACCCGCAGAGGGCGATGCCAACTTCCAGCATCGCGTAAACCCGCAGGGGATGCCGGTGCGATGAGATGAACTTGGACAGGAGGAGACTGCCCAGACACATCCCCCCCATGAACGTCCCCAGGAGGATGCCGATCGAGTAAGTCGACGAGCCGATGACCAGCGTGAGCATCTGGAACCAGACGACCTCATAAATGAGCGCCGCGCACCCGCTTCCCAGGAACATGAGCAACATCAGGGCAAGGGCAGGGGACGGTTGGGGGTTTTTCACAGAAAGGGCTGGGGATATCATGGGCAACCTTTGGTAAAGCAAGTGGACA
>JBDSSU010000252.1:0-2627 GCA_039928635.1 Opitutaceae bacterium
TGTTTTCCCGCGCGGCCGCGGCAGATACCTACCAGGTCACCGGCCCTATCGTCGCTTTGACCGCATCCACGATCACCGTTCAGAAAGGCGATGAGAAATGGGAAATCGCCCGGGACCCCGCTTTGAAGAGTGATGGAAATTTGAAGGTCGGCGAGCGAGTGACGATTCATTACCGGATGACCGCTACCAAGGTTGAGCCCAACCCTGGCAAAGCGGGGACCTCCAAAGCAGCTGATGGCTCTGAAAGCCGTGCGCCCGCCTCGAAAAAGAAATCAGAGTAGGACCGCACTTGGGGGAGGAAGGAGCCGCGGGTTAGCTGCACCGGGCCCTGCCCTTCCTTTATCTCGGTAAAGACACCGGGCCTTGGACGCGGTCCACGCGATCAAGACGGTTAACTGAAGAAAGGGCTCTTAGATCTTTCGGATCGAATCCAAAGGAGGCTACTTTCCACCTCTGGTCGTCGGCTCCGGATCGGAAACGATTTCAGGGGCCTTCAACGCCACTTTCGGCGCCCACTTCAGCCACTCTTTGTCCGCCTCGGCGGCGAGTTGAAACACCGTGCCTTCCGGAGCGGGGGGCGCGAGCGTCTCGTCTTTGCCGCCGCCGGGAGTGGCAAACGCCGCTCCGCCGGAAAGGAGTGAGTCCAGCGAGGTGTTTTTCATTTCGGCGCCGAGCAGTCCGACCTTGAAGGTAAATCCTCCGGCATTCCAAAAGCGGGTGTTGGTCCTGACGAGGTCCGCGTACGGGGCTTCGATGTGGATCCGGATCACCACCGCCGTGGCATCATCCGCGAGCCGGCTCGTTTCCACGACTCCCACCCTCAGTTCGCGGTAAAAAATCCCCGCCCCGGTGGTCAGCGAGCCGAGCCGGTCGGAATGCAGGATAAAGGTTTTGCCTTCCGGGGAAATCTCCGGGGGCGGAGTTTTCTCCAGTCCGATGAAGTGGTCTGCCGGCTTACCCTTTCCCGGACGGACATTGAGACGTGCGCCGGTTAATAGCGTATCGAGGCCGCGTACTCCCGACAGGCCGATTTCCGGATGGACCACCCAGAACAACGATCCTTCCCGCGCAATTGCCGTCGCGGTTTTGTCGAGCCGTACCCGCACGGTGACGCCGTCGAGGCCGCGCTTAAGATCGACTGCGGTGACCGTGCCCACCTGCACGCCTTTGTGCTCCAGCAGTGTCTTGTCCGCGCTGACGCCGGAACCGTCCTCGAACTGGACGGTGATTTCCGGTCCCCGGTTTTTGAATTCGCGCAGCACCATCCATCCGCCGAGGGCAATGGCGATCAACGGCACCACCCAGACCAGGGGAAGGGTGCGGGAGCGGCGGACTTTGGGCAGGGGAGCGGGCGATGAACTCATGGAAGGGGAAGGGCGGGCACCACATGCGGTTTCCCGCGCCACAGGACGCGGGGGTCGAAGGCATGCGTGGCCAGCACGGTAAGGACGACGGCGATTGCGAAGGCGACGATCCCGCTGCGCGGTTCAACCGTGGAAAAGGTGCCGAAACGCACGATCCCCGAGAGAAACGCGACGAGGAAAACGTCCAGCATCGACCAGCGCCCGATGAAATCCAGCGCGCCGTAAAGCCGCGTGAGCCGCCGCGCATCCCGCGTTGCTCCGCGGCGCGCCTGAACCAGGAGCCATCCCAAGCCGGCGAGTTTCAGCACCGGGATGACGATGCTGGCGGCGAAGACGATGGCCGCGAGCACCCCAAGATCTTGTCGCCAGAGTTCGGCTACGCCGGAGAAGATCGTGTCCGTGCGGGTTCTCCCGGAACTTTGCGTGCTCAGGACCGGGAGAAGGTTGGCCGGCACGAGCATCACGGTCGCGGCCACGGAGAAAGCGGTCGCGTTGGCGAGTTTTTCCGAACGGAGACGTGGACGCCGGGCTTTCACGGGTTGGCGGGAGCTGCGGTGATCGCAGGCGAAGTTTCCTTCGGCGACAGATCAGGTGGCCGGTGCATGAAGCCGCGCCACGCGATGAGCAAAGAAAGGGACATGGCGCCGTAACACCAGAAGCCGGCGCCGATCGTGACGTTGACGAGGGAGCCCAGTTTCAAAAGCGCGACCAGCACGGCCAGAACCTGTACTTCCGGAATCGCCCAATAGCCCATCGCATGCGCGGTGTTGGACCAAAACTCGCTCTGCCGTTGGCTCCAGCCCATTCGCTCCGGCAGCAGTACTCCCGCCAAAACCCCCAGCAGCAGCATCGGCACCACCGCCCCGCAGAGCATCACCCAAATTGCCAGGAGTCGCATCCCATGATCCCAGAGCCCTTCGACGCCGGTGAGGAGAATGCCGCCCCGCTCCTGTCCGAATTTTCCCGCCGTGATAAACGGAAGAAAGAGGGCGGGGGCCGCCAAAATCAGTCCGGTCAGCGTGAACACGAGCGTGGAGTCGCGACCCCAACGCGAGCCGCGTGCCAGCATCGTGTCGCAACGAACACAAAATGCGCTCTCGCCGGGCTGGAGAACGATCGGCTGATGTTCATGGCCACACAACGGACAGGTAAAGCGCGCAGCAGGGGACGACATGTTGGCGGGTTGAGGCTTGGAGCGCTGTGGAACAACAACCTTCCCAAGCGCATGCGAGCGACCCCCACCACGGCGATCGGTTCCAAAAG
>JBDSSU010000253.1:0-8989 GCA_039928635.1 Opitutaceae bacterium
GAAGTGACCTGCCGGGCCAATGAGCCGCGCGGAGCCTGCTTTCGTTTCAACGGACTCAAACTGCTCTCGCCCTCGACATGACCCAGCAGGGCGTCCCAGGGTCCGCGCGCATCCTGATCGTGGATGACGACCGCTCGCAGCGGAGTTTGCTCGAGACGTTTCTTCACGCCCAGGGGTATCTCACCCACTCCGCCGCCTCGGGCGAGGCCGCCTTGCAACTGCTCCTGGAGGAGAAGTTTTCCATGCTGATCTCGGATGTGCGCATGCCGGGGATGTCGGGCTTGGAAATGTTGCGTCGCGTCCGCCAGAAACATCCTGATTTACCCGTCTTACTGGTCACCGCCTTCGCGGATATCCGCAGCGCCGTGACAGCGATGCGCGACGGCGCGGTCAACTACCTCGCCAAACCGATCGATCTCGACGAACTCATCTCGTCCGTGCGCAAGGCCACGAATCCCCTGGCAAAAGGCGCGGCCCCGCCGACGATTTCCGCGACCCCCATTCCGTCCGGCGTCGTCACGAGCAGCCCGCTGATGAAAGCCGTGTTTCGCGATGCGGCGGTCATTGCTCCCTCCGAGAGCCGGGTTTTGCTCACGGGCGAAAGCGGCGTCGGCAAGGAAGTGGTCGCCGACGTGATCCATGCCTGGAGCAAGCGCGCGGACGGTCCGCTGGTGAAAATCAACTGTGCGGCGATTCCGGAAAACCTCCTTGAGAGCGAACTCTTTGGCTTCGAAAAAGGTTCCTTCACCGGCGCGGCGCAACAACGCATCGGCCGCTTCGAGGAAGCGGATGGCGGCACGATTTTCCTCGATGAGATCGGTGAGCTTCCGCCGCCGCTACAGGCGAAATTGCTGCGAGTGATCCAGGACGGCACGTTCCGCCGCATCGGTTCCGTGCGCGATATTCACACCGACGCGCGAGTCCTGGCGGCGACAAATCGCGACCTCGAAGTGCAGATCGCGGCCGGCCAATTTCGCGAGGACCTCTACTACCGGTTAAACGTGATGGAGATTCACATCCCACCGCTCCGCGAGCGCCCCGAGGATATCCTGCCGCTCGCGACCTATTTCATCGAACTGTTTTCCCGCCAGAAGCCGCGGTTTTCCGGGACCGTCACCGCCGCCATGATGCGCTATCGCTGGCCTGGGAACGTGCGCGAACTACGCAACGCCATGGAGCGGGCCGCACTGTTGTCCCGCGGAGAAATTGTGCTGCCGGAACATCTCCCCACCCGCGTGCTCGCGCCGAGCGCCGGCGACGTCGCGGAACCCGTCGAGAGCGCGCGCCTCGAAGAGATCGAACGCGACGCGATCGTGAAAGCGCTGCGGAAAAATAATTATAACCGCACCGAGACGGCAAAGGAACTCGCGATCAGTCGCCGCGCGCTGATCTACAAGGTACTTCGTCTGCGCGAGCAGGGCATCCAGGTCGATCCACCCGCCTCCACTTAATTTTTAACCAACGGGCCCGGGTCGAAGCGGACCCAAATCCAAGTGCGGGGCGCCCGTGCCACCTGGCGCGCACGCGGCAGGGGTGTCCGGCCCACGTCGGGGAACGCAAACTTAAGCCCGGACAATGGACGATGCAGTGGCCCGGGAATCACGCGAAAGGTCGCGAATTAAAGGCGGCGATGAATGAAGGCCACCAATAAACGGTGAGTCGAAGGCGGGCACGGCGAAAACCCATTTCGCTTCGGGATTCGTTTTCATCGCGCCGTCCGCGGGAGACTTTCTCCCTGATCCCAGCAGAGCGAAAAACAAAAGCGCCAGCTCGGGCGAGCTGGCGCTGAGGTAAAGAACGAGACCGGGAAACCTTAGAATTGGCCCTTGAGACCGAAGACCCAGTTGTCGCCGTAGGCCTCGGCTTGGCGCAGGTAGCCGTTCTTGCCTTCCTGCACGCCGGGGGGCGACTCGTAGTAGAGATCTTTTTGATTCGTCGGATTACGCGCCTGGACGTAGAGGGTCGCGTATTTGTTGATTTTGAAATTCACCGACAGATCCAGCTTCGTCATCGCACCCCAGTACCGGCCGTAGATGTTACTGTTCGGGCGGTCGTCGACCCAGATCGCGCCGATATTCGTGCTGAAGCGCTTATAGGCGTAACCCAAGCGCGCGGTCACGCGATGGGGAGCGAGACCTTGGCGGCGCTGGTTGGCGTAGGAGCGACTGTAGGTGGCACCCACACTGATCCCGCGGAGGTACTCGCTGGGGAGGAAGCCCAGCGTCTGATTGTAGCTGAAATCGAAGTTTTTGTACCGCTGCAGCGCGACGGTATTGGTCGTCGAACGGAAGGTGTAGTTGGCGAAATCGGGATCGGTAACGCCGAACTCTTCTGCGGTGTAGTTGTTGGTCACGATGAAATTCGTGGCTTCATCCTGAATGTAAGCGACCGAGAGCTGGCCCGGTGAGCGACCGCCGAAGTAATAGGCAATCCGGGTTTGGTAAACCTTGTGGTGCTCGGGCTCCAGGGCGGGGTTCGGCGCATTGACGGTCGGAGGATTCGCGTTGTCGTTGATGACCCACAAACCCGTGAGATTATCGATGCCGGGCCGGGAAATTCCCTTGTTCACCCCGGCCTGCCACTCGAGGTTCGGCCGAATCAGGTACTTCGCGACGAGGGATGGGAAGTAATCGGTGTAATCCGATTTACGGGTGACGCGCGGATTCGTTTCAAACATCGTCCTCATGCCCGCGACCGTGAGTGGACGGCCGCCGCTGGTAGCGACGGGATTCAGCGCCACGCCCATGGCGAGCAACTCCGAGCGGGTCAGCGGATCGAACTCCCGGAGCGCGTTCTTCGTTTGTTCGGCGCGCACCCCGAAGCGAATTTGCAGCTTCGAAGTCAGGCGGGTGTCCGTCTGGAAATACCCGGCGTTGATCGTTTGCTGGAAATGCCGCGCATTGGCGTAATTGGCGGTATAATAGTCCTCAGGCGTCGCCGTGCTCACGAACAATTCCGGATGGGCGTGATAAAGATTGGCCACCTCGAAGCGCGAGACACGCGGCGCCATGCCTTGCTGACCGTTGATGTTGAAGAGCGTCAGACCGTTCGTGGTTCCCAGGTCGAAGGGGAACTTCGAAATGTATTGGGGACCGACATTCGCCCAGTTGCCCCACGCCGTGTTGAAGGTGGCACCGGTCGTGGGATTGACCGCCGTCGTATTGCCGCCGGGCCCGATGTAGGACCCCACGTCCAGATTCGAGTCGGTGCGATTGATGCGAGTCTCTTCATCCCACTTGCCGCCAAACTTAATGGAAGTCGGGAAACGCTGCAGGAAAGGCAATGCCCAACGCGCATTCAAAACTCCGGTCCATTTTTCGGTGATCCAAGTGCGGTTGTCGTTGTTGACGCGTGTCCCGCCATCGCGCGAATTGGTGTTGGTAAAGCTGCGAAGATCATACCAATCGGCACCGGTATTCTGGCGAATCGTCCATTCCCACGACTGGACATTGGGGCGCGTGGCCGTCCAACCGCTGGCGACGCTGCCGCCTTCGCTGTTGAGGAAACCGCGCTCGAGCGCTTCGTAGTTGTTCACCGCCCTCGAGAAGGCGAGCGACCCGTCAACGACCCAATCACCGACCTTGTACTCGAAGCGCGGCACGAACTGGCGGTTGTAAGACAGTTTCGCGGCGCCACCACCGCCGTTGTCGAGACGGGCGGTGTTGTTATTTTGGACGACGCCATTGATCGCACCTGCCTGGCCCGTGGCGGCACTCAAGTTGCGGGGAGCTATGATGGTGAGCAGGCCGTCGCCGCCGACCGTATTGCGGCCGTTGTCGACGTTCGTGTTGTCGTTGGCGGCGACGAACTGGAAGTTTCGGTTTTGGAAGTGCCCCTCGAAGTAGCTGTAAATCAGGTTGGCCGATAGCGTAAGCCGCGGGGTCGCACGCCAGTCGGCGGTGAGCAGGAGGGCGTCCTTGATGATGAACTTCGGGCCGTCGCCGAAATTGATGTCGCGAAGCACCATCGGGCGCGGGTCGGTCGCCGAGCCACGGTTGTAGCTCATCGTGATCGCCGTCTGCTCGGTGTATTGGTTCGAATGGCTCGCGCTCGCGAGAATACCGAACTTTTTATTAAAGAAGGATTCGGCATAGCTGAGCTGCCAATTCGGCGCCCACTTATAGTCTTTGTATTTGTTGGCGCCGTCCTGGATGCCGGGCTGCTTCTTGAAGGTGAATTCCTCGCCGTTGAAGTTGAGGGCGTAAAGGTAGGTGAACGTGCGGCCTTTGCGGTCAAAGGCGCGCTTGGTCTTCATGTTTACCGTGCCCGCGGGCGAGTCGGCGTCATTTTCGGGACTGGCCGTGCGGTTGATTTCAACGGAATCGACGCTCGTAATCGCGAAGCCCTCGAAGCTCGTCGCGCGGGAGGCCGAGCCACCACCGCGGTTGGCGTCGGCGCTGGCGCTCCGGACGCCGTCGAAGGAGACGCCGACGTACTGCCCATCCATGCCGCCGAGGCGTGGACCGCGGGGCTCGGACTCGACGTAATCGAGATCGACGCCGGGGAGGTATTTCAAAAACTCGCCGACGTTTCCGTCCGTCATTTCGCCGAAAATATCCGACGAGACCGAAGTGATGATGTTAATGTCGCGACGCTGGGCTTGGATCGCCTTGGCGTTGCCCTCGCGGGCAGTCTGGACCGTGTAGGCGTCCATTTTGAGCACGCCATCCTTGCCCGGGGTTTCGGTCGTGGCCCCAGCCGTGCTGGTCAAATTGATTTCCCGGACGGCGGGCTGTCCCGCGGTGACGGTGAAAGTCTCGTTCGCGGTGGTATATCCCGAGTAGAGCACGGAGATCGAAGCCTGACCCGGGGCGACTCCGTTGAATTGGAATGAGCCGTCGTTTTCCGTAAACACCACTTGATTGGTGCCATCGAGCCGGACTTCGGCGTTACGGACGAATTCTTTGGAGACGGGATTATAAACCGTTCCCCGCACGATACCGGTACCGGCGGGCTGAGCTTGGAGGGAGAAAGTCGCAGCGAGGGCGACGAATAGACTGAACACGTAAAGCGGGCACAGCCGCCACGGTAGTTTAGGTTTCATCATGGTAGGTAGGGAAGTTGTTGAGTCGTCTGCACCTCGGCTCCCGGGGTTGGGCCAAAGCGCAGGGGGATGTATTGCCTGAAGCGACAAGCCAGGTGCGTTGAAACGGCGGACGAAAGTATCCGCAAATCAGAGGGGTTGGGGGTGGGCGTGTGGGGAATCACCGGCCCCAAAAATCGGGCCAAGAGGCCGTTTCGCTGGGATCGGTAGGGGAAATCTCCGCGGCACCTGTCGTAGGGGACGGCAAAAATTAACGGAGACACGCGAACAATTCGAAAGCCAAAGGGAATGTCAAAACATACTCGCGAGGGAACGCCTGACGATGGCGAAAGATTTGGATGCACGATTTGTTTGCATCGAGGATTTGGCACGGAGCAGCAAAAACACGGCAGCCTTCACGTGACGAACGACTCAACCGCAGGTGCGGGGAAGAACTCGAAAATGGCGAGGCCTAAAAACATTTTTTGGGATTACTCCCCGAGATGGGCGGTGCGGGGGAGGCGAGCGAACGGTGTTTGCTCGCCGACGACCGTAAAGGGCCCCGGTGCTTATATGCTTAAGCGAATTCCTGGCCCCTCAGCACAAACCAAGATGCTCGCCTCCGCGAAACTTGCCGGGAAGGCGTATTTTTTGCAGCGCGAGATTTCGCCACCCGTTTCCGCCCTCTGGCGACGATGTGAGCTGGCCCGGAGAATGTCCCTCAAACCCGTGCGCGGGTTGCCCGGGTAGTGCCCACCCATCCACTCACCCTAACTTAACTTAACTAACTAACCCCATGCTGTGACTTGGAGCGTGCGCGGCGTGAACCATCAAGTATCGCACGCCCCCAGTGCTCGGAGCTGAGCTGAGTTCAGCGGGCAGAACTCAGCGCGTGATCGTAGTCGCGGCGGTGTGCGGCAGATCTTTGATTGCTGGAAGATTGAGGAGGAACTCGCGGCGCTGTTCGGCAAAAACCTTCAGGCTGCGGGGACTGCCTTCCACGCTGGTCGCGAAATCTTCGTAGGACTCCAGCTTGCGAGTATCACGTTTCACGTCGGCATCGATCAACGCGTGCAACTGCTGGGCGATCGGTCCGAGACGGTTCCAATCCAGCCACTTCTCCGCGATGTCGCGCACGTAACCGAGATAACGTGTGCGCAGGGCTGGGACGGCGAGAAGTTTGGCGGCCAGCGGCGTATTCGCGTTGGTCGCAACCGCCAACGGGTCGAGCTGGATCCCCGTGGCGACGCCGCCAGGAGCCCCCGGACCACCCTGACCACCCGGGCCACCCGGACCTCCAGGTCCGCCCGGGCCACCCGGACCGCCGGGCCCAGGACCACCCACACCGGGGCCGCCCGGGCCAGGGCCACCCCGGCCTCCGCCGCCGGCGCGAGCGGGGCCGCGACCCGCATTAAAGCTGAAGGTCTCATTCATATCGTGTGGCACGACGTGGAGCCGGCCTTTGGCATCTTCCGCGATGCTATAATCGCTGGTCCGCGTCCAATACCCGTCCGCGTTCACCATCGTCATTTCGAGCGCGATGAACTTCAGGGCACTGTCGATATCCATCAGCGGCGCGAGCGCGGCTTCGAGTTGCTCCGGCACCGTTTCGTTGAGCACCTTGCAAAGCTCGATGAGTTTGGCCCACGACTTCTTGTCGTCCTTCGATTTGATTTCGTAGATCCCCTTGTAGGGCGCGGGGTCCTCGCCGAGATAGGCAAGGCTGCCGCGGCCGTTTGGACTCCCAGGAACTTTCCAACGGGCGCCGGTGGCCGTGCCAAAACGATCCTGGGTGAATTCCTTGCTGAATTGTTCGAGGCTCGAATAAACACCCCAGTTTTCACCATTGATCACCACGCGAACAAAATTCGCCCGCGGCACCGCGAGGTAGTCCTGCGCGATACGGCTGTAGAGCAGCGGTCGGAGGAATGAGGCATCACCATGGGAATTGAGGAGGTTCAGCGTGCGAAAACCCATGAGCGTCTGCTTGTCGTGCGCGTGATCGAACGAGAGGTTCAGGGACCGCTTTTGGCCGGTCGCCACGGTGAAATACGAGGACGCACCGCGGAAATGCACGCCGACGTCACGGTAGGTTTTCCCATCGATGATCACGGTCGCAGGCACGTCGACATCGGTGCGGTTGAATTCCTCCATCGCCTTCTCCCAGTCAGTTTCCTCAAACGTGATGAAAAGAGTGCGCAACGTCGCCGGATCATAAAGCGCCTCCGCCCCGTAAGCTTTCACCTCCGCCGGAGTCAGAGTGATGCCGGGCTGTGGAGGAGTCTGCGCCCCGCGACCGCCCCGACCGCCGCCACCACGGCGGGCGGGCGGGTTGGCGCGAACGAACTCGCGCGCCGCCGCACGCTCGGCGGCGTTCAGGACTTTATCCCCGTTTTTGTCGAACTGCCCCACGAGCTTCACCTCGCCCGCAGGCGCCGGGCCTCCGGGGCCAGGGCCGCGCCCAGGTGCTGCGGCTGGGGGGGGTTGAGCGGCGGGAGCGGCGGAAGCCGGAGCCGCCGTCGGGGTTGCGGGAGGTTGAGCCAAAAGCACTGCGCCGGTGCACAGCGCCGAGCAGAGAAACAAACGGGTGGACGCGAGGGGCGGGTTTTTCATAACGAAAGGGAAGATCGGGCGCGGGGGTTAGAGACTTTCGAAGCCCCGGCGTTTAAAGCTGACGGCTTGGACACCTTCGATGCGGTGAAGATCTTTGACGAGAGCCGCGGCGCTGGCTTCGGGTCGGAGTTGCACCTCGTACACGACGTCCAGCGAAGCGCCCTGACGGGCCGTCTCCACGGATATGAGTTCGCGTTTTTGCAGGTGAGGCAGGAGCGCGGGCATCGCGAGCGCTTCATGGTCGAAGCCAAGTCCAACGCGCAGGCTCAACACCCAGGGGGCAAAATCACCGCCGTCCGGCGTGCGGCACAGCAACCAGGCCGCGATCCCCACCACCACCAATCCGATCCCGGCCACCCAGAGATTTTGAGAACCCACCGACATTCCCACGACGACCGCGAAGATCACATAGGCAGTATCCTGCGTGTCGCGCACCACCGTGCGGAAGCGCACGATCGACAGCGCACCCACGAGGCTAAACGCCCGCGCGACATTGTCGCCGATCACCTGGGTGACCATCGCGATCAAAATCGCGAGCAACACGAGCGTCCCAGGGAATGAACCACTGGATGCGGCGACGCCCCGGGCGCGCCGGTAGATCCACGCCACCGCGCCGCCAAACGCCAGGGCGGCGAATAAGCGAAGGAGAACGTCGATCGGCGCGACGTCCGCGTTCGAACGAAAAGCGGAGGTCAGGAACTCTGGCATTGCGAAATTTTTTCCGGGATCACGGCTTCGGCTGACGAAACGGGAACGAGGCCGATCAGCGGCATCGCCGCGCGGTATTTTGAAAATGACACCGGGTTGAGCGCAAAACGGGAAAGCAGTTCGCGGAACAGCCCCGGCAGATCGCGGCGGAATTTGAGCTCGAGGATCACGCGATCCGTGACCGGCATGGTCGGACGGGTATCGTCGAAACGGATGTCGCCCGCCGGCTGCCCGCAGATTGAGTCATCCAGCGTCAGCCGAATCGGACCGCTCGCCGACATCAAAACTCGCGCCGTACGCTGGTATTTGATCTGGCACTGCGGCTGGAGACGACGTGCTGAAAGTTTCTGTTGAAACCAAAGCCCCGGTGAATCGTGACGGAGCCCGGCCGCCAGCTGCACCACCTCGGCGGGAGTGACGGGAGTACGGCGCTTGGCGAGCCGGCCGCGAATTTTCAGTTTGCGCTCAAAAAAAAAGGAGCCTTCGCCGTAGCGGCGGATGCGAAACTTGCTATGCCGGTGCAAGCCCTGCCGGTGAAAGACGTCCAGGGCCGGCGTATCGAAATAGAGGCTGGTAACGGCGTAGGTGTCACCGGTGAACCCTTGCGCGTTGGGATCCGCCACCATGCGGGCGCGGGCCCAATCG
>JBDSSU010000254.1:0-2792 GCA_039928635.1 Opitutaceae bacterium
GAGTCCAGAGCGCGAAACGCAAGGCGCGGCTCCGCCAGGGCGTGAGCAGCGGCGCGGACGTTTTCACGACTTGGGAAACGAGTCGTTCCCCCAACCGGCGCAGCCGAAGTTTTGCCGCAGCCGACGCGAGCATCTGATCATCGAGCAAAAGGAGACCGACGGCGATGGAGGCGGTGTTGAGCCAGCCGAAGTTGTTCGTGAGCTGGATCCCCGCCTGGAACATCACCCAGATCACAAACGCGAACCACCGTCCGCGTCGGCCACCGAACACCGCGAGCAACGGTGCCACAATTTCTGCGGTGTAAGTGAGCGCGACTTCGAGGACGTGATATCCGTGCGGCAGCTGGTGATCGAGGTAGCCGAGGATCGTCGGGAAGGGGCTCGTCTCATACAGCACGTCCATCGCCGTCAGGTCGCGCCACCGCGGGTCGCCGGCCATCAGTTTCACCACGCCCGACTCGAACATCACGCGGAAAAGCAGCCAGCGCACCATGAACGTCACCAGCGGACGCGGGGGCGACGCCGCACCCAGCCCCGGCCGGTAGCCCGCCGGTGCGAACGGGATGCAGAGCAGCGCCACCTCGAGCATGAGTTGGTCCACCTGGCTGCCCGACCACACGCCCCATGCCGTGACAAACGACAGGAAGATCACCCAGCAGCCGAACAGCGCCATCCGCGGCCACCAGTTCAACACCAGCGCAACCGCCGCGAGCAACCCGAGCCACGCCAGCGCGGAAATCATCCCCGCGCCGGTCCCCAGCCAGAACAGGCTCGGCGCTTGGATGAACGCCGCGATCGTCGAGGGAAACCGCACGTGCAGATCCGTAAAAAAACTCGCGAGGGGGATCAGCCCGTGGGGCCCGACCAGCACCTGGCCTTCCTCGATGATGCCCGCAAAAACCAGAATATATACCAGCCCCACTGCCCGCAGCACCAGCCACCGCGGCCACAAATAGGTGGCGTCACCACCCGCCCCCGCGAAATCACTCAGCCGCAGCCAGATATTCCCCATCACGCCCGGCACAGCGTCTTCGAGACTCGCGCTTTCGGGCGGAGGGCTTGGGGGGCCGGGCCTCGGAACCGTCTGGGGCTTGGAACGTTTCGGACGAATGTCCCGACGCTCGCGAATCCGCCCCACGAGTCAGGCCAAAAATGGGGCACTCGTTGTAAGCCCTGGAGTAATTTCCGCTTCGCGGGCGACAGCGAGCAAATGTAAAAGTTGTCGAGATAACTCCCGTGACTCAGCCCGCCGGCGTAATCATCTCATTGAGCGAATCGTAGAGGGTGGCCACAACCCTTGTAATTGACCTGCTTCATCGGCTCAATCCGGCGGATGGGAACGGCTTCCTCAACACTGGGTCTTTGATGGCCTCACTCCTTCCGGTCATTCAACTCAACGCATATTCATGAAATCAAGTACTCGCAATAAAGTGGACGGCGTCGCCAACATCATCAAGGGCGACTCCAAGATCGCCGCCGGCAAACTCACCCGCAACCGTGTCCTCGAGACCAAGGGCCGCTCCCAGAAAATTGCGGGCAAGATCCAACGCAAGGTCGGCAAGGATCAAAAAGCCGAAGGCTATTGAAGGAAATCTTAGGGCGGTGAGCCCCCTGACTCCTTTCGTTACGCGTGGCCAAAAACGCTTAATGCCTGCGTTGCGGCACGGCTCACTCATCACCGGACCCGCATTCGACGCGCTCTTCGGTCCGCCCTTCCGCCCAGCCTGCACTAACGAAATGCGTGCTCTCGCGATGGGTCATCCCCAGATGCGTAGCTGCGAGTCGTGGTGGGATTGATTCGTCCCGTCTCCATCCGCCCGTAGATCGCCGGTTGAGGAGTGCATCACGGGTTCGCACTCGTCAGCACGGGTAGGACACGTCTGTCCGAAAGCGCTCCGGCGCCCGCTCCGGACAAGCTATCGGTAGGCGGCCACGTTCGCGGACGCCCCACCTCGAATTAGACCGCTTTGGCGATCTTCTGGCGCAACACCCGGGCCTCGGCGACCAGCTTCTGCAACGCTTTCGTGGCCACCGAGGACTTGGCCTTGGCGGCGCGACGCGGCGAAGCCTTCTTGGCGCTGGCGCGGGGCTTGCGTCCGGTGCGTTTTTTTCCAGCCGCTTTCGCGACGGGACGCTTCTTCTTCAGATTCGCGGGGCGGGCGCTGCGGCGGCGCGGGGACTTGGTGGATTTTTTGGTAGCCATGTTACCTCCATGGTAACGCGCCGACCGCGATGGTTCCTCGGGGCCGCGACCCGCGATTATACGTCTCCTATTGACAGTCTAGGTAAGAGGCCATTCTTTGCCGTACCCATGGACACCGCTCCCCTTCCCACCCGGTGGCTGCGACTGCTCGTCACCCTCATCGGCCTGGGAAGTCTGGCCCAGTCCGCTTCCGGCCAACCGGCTGATCTACAGATCGGCGTCCGCTCGGGCATTGACCAGTCCGAGAAAAACAAACGCGATCGGGACTCCGCCTACGCGAACGATCCGGCCAAGCGCCTGCGGCTCTTCCTGCTCGCGCGGGTCTCCCAGGAGACAGTTGGCTCCAACGAAAAGTTGCTGAAGTCGGTGGATGCCCGCCTGCTCGCGAAGCAGGTAACCCAGCAGCTCGAGTCCCAGGGTTTCCGGCCCATCGGACCCAAGCAAAAGCCCGAGATCATCATCACGGTGAAGTACGGCCGCGGACAATTGATGTCCAATCCCTACCTCGACTTGGATAACCTGCGGCCAGGGGATCCCCGCAAAGTGGGTCAGCACAGCAATCTTTCCGACAGCGACCGCGTCGGCGTCC
>JBDSSU010000255.1:0-7475 GCA_039928635.1 Opitutaceae bacterium
AGCGACGAACGCGCCGAGCTTCTGGCCACAGGCGAAGCCCGCGCGAAGATCGAGATGAGCTACATCGGAGGCTGAAAGGCTAAACCCGAAGTTGAGCCGGCGGGTCGCCCGTCGCCGCATTCCCAAATCTACTCGTAACGCGCTGAACGCCCGAGGTAGTTCAGCATCCAAATCTCTTTCCAAACGCGGTACCGACCCTCGTGGGTGATTTTGCCGAGGTCTTCGCGTTCGTGGTGCGGATGAAGGAAACCCAGCTCGGTGTTGAGCTGATCGAGTTCGCTCTGCGCGGCATTCAGATCGGCGATGGGGTCAGTCTCGAAGGTGACCGATTTCGCCTTGGCTCGCGTCAACCGCGACCGGTGACGTGCCAGCAAGCGCGGCAGCGAACGGCGCCACGGGGCGCGTTCGACAAACCAGGTCTCGGGATAAAACCCCGCAAACGGAATATAGAGATTGTCTGTGACGTAGCGGCTGCCTTCCGCTGTCAGCGACGTCACGGCATAACACACCGACAAAACCCCACTTGGCTGCGGGATAAAGGTCACCTGCACGCGAATCGTCGCCTCAGGATTTTGATAAACGGAAACACGGAGATAAACCCCTCCGCCCAAATCGGCTTTGAGGGCCTGGGTCTGGCGGAAACCTTGCGCGCGCAGCCATTCGCGGACTCGCAGCAAACGGGGCTGAACCGGCCATTCCTCTCCGCTTTGGTTGAGGACGTACCGCGGAAACAAAGGCAGCGGACTGACGCTCAGTGCTGAAATCGCGATCCAGTTGTAGAGCGTCTCCCCGAGAAACCAGATGATGAAAAACACCAGGACAAGCACCCAGTAAGAGCGGTTGATCAGCTGGAAATCGTGAGCCATCTGCGCAGCTCCAAACGCAAAAATGAACCACCGGAGCCAGCGATCCACGATCGAGACGACAGGCGAGCCGGCCCGTTGGTTCACTTGCCCGATGACCAACGAGACAACGATCGCGATGAGGATGAGGTAGGGAGGTTCCATTAGCTCGCCGAACGCCTCGGTTTTCCCCGGCGTCGACCAAGACTCTTAACCTGAAGCCGGTTTAACTCAAACGCACCGGCATGATCACACAAATAAAGCTCTCGAGGGTTTTGAAAACTCCCGGGCTCACCTCGTCCTTCACTTCGAAGAACACCTCGTCCTTCGTCAGAGCGCGAAGCGGATCCATGACGAACGTCGGGTTAAACGCGACTTGTAGATCGGGCCCGCTGTAGCCGATGGCCATGGATTCGTGAGCCTCGCCGAAATCCGGGCTCTGGGCGGTGATTTCGAGCAGATTGCTCGTCAGCTTAATCTTCACGGAGTTCGACTTTTCCGAACAGACCAAGGCGGCGCGATGCACGCACTGGAGGAAAAGCTCCCGCTCCAACTTGATCCGCTGATGCGTTTCCTTGGGAATAACCTGATTATAATTCGGGTAATTTCCTTCGACGACCTTGGAGTAGAGGTAAACGTGATCCACCAAACCGCTCGTGTCTTTGTCGGTCGCGATCTGGAAAGCCGCACGCCGGTCGTTGAAATTGACTTTGAGCTTCTCGCCCTTGTCGAGCAGCCGGGTCAGCTCCCCCACGGTCTTCGCTGGCAGGATGATCGCTCCCGCGCTCGCGGCCGGCACGTCCATTTCCTTTGAAATCAGCGCCAACCGGCGTCCATCCGTGGCGACCAGGGACAACTTCCCGTCTTTGAAGTTAAAATAAACGCCGTTCAGGATGTAACGCGTTTCATCGGTCGATTGAGCGTAGGCGACGCTCTTCAACATGGCGGTCAGCTCGGTCTGCTCCAAGGTGTAGGCTTTCTCGTCGCCGAATTCCGGGAGCGGAGGGAATTCCTCCTTGCCGATGCCCATAATGCGAAACGTCGATCCACACGAAGCCAGCTTCACCTGATGATTCGGAGAGGCATCGAAGTTCACATCGACGTTCGGCAACTCTCTCACGATGGTGGCCAGGCGCTTCACCGGAAGAGTCACGGCGCCGGTTTCCTTCACGTCCGCTTTGATTTTGCAACGAATGCCCAGGTCCAGGTTGGTCGTCGTGAGCGAAATCTGGTCCTTCTCCGCCTCGATCAGAACATTGCTTAAAATCGGCATCGTGGCCTTGGAGCCAACAACGTTGAGCACTTGGGCTAGGCCGTTGGCGAAATGGTCGCGATTGATTTTGAATTTCATGAAGGGGCGACGCGTGAGACGCGTTGGGGAAACTAACAAAGTCTAAAAGAATACATCTTCAATAAGGAATTATATCCGTATTATTATTCGGACCAAGAACCCCAACAACTCGCGCTTTCCACTCTGGAAACGGGCGAAAAAAAGCGGTGAGGAACTTCCCGTAACGTGCGGGTAAACTCCCGGTTGTTCGCACCACCAAAGTTGCTGGCCAGTTGCGCGGGGGTTGTTCACACGGAATCAGACGATGCCTTGGAAAAGGTTTTTGGACGGCGCCAATGGCGGATCAGACCGAAAAAGATGTAGACGAGTGCGCAGCCGAGAAGAAAGACTTCCTTGAAGAGAAAAACCAGTCCGACGACGACGACGAGAACCACGAAAGTGGTCAGCTTCGTGCGGGTTTGGAGATCGACTTGCTTGCCGCTCGGATAGCGCACCGTGCTCACCATTAAAACGGCGATGATCGCCAGCAGGAAAGGGAGCCCAAGAGCCCAGCGTTGCAGATCACGGCTGTTTTCCGCGAGGTGGAGGAGCGTCATTACGAGCGCGGCCACGGTCCCTGCCGCAGCCGGCACCGGCAACCCGACAAAGTCCTTGTTGGAGTCTTTGGCATCACGATGAAGAAGCGGGTTCGTTATCACGTTGAAGCGTGCGAGCCGGATCGCGGCACAGAGCAGGTAAACGAAGCTGAGGAACCCTCCGATCTGCTGGAAGATGGGGTAACCCTGCGTGGGAGACAGGATCAGAAAGAACACCATCAGCGCGGGCGCGATTCCAAACGACACGACGTCCGCCAGGGAATCGAACTCCGCCCCAAACAACGATTCCCTCCCACCCATTCGAGCCAATCTCCCGTCCAAGGTGTCGAAGCCCGCAGCACCGAGGATCAGCCAGACCGCCATCTTGAAATAACCGATGGCTTCGGGGGTTAGTTCGGAAGCCAACCGGACGCCTGCCACCCGCATTTCATAGTTCGCCTTGATGCAAAAAATGATGGCGACGAAACCACAGCACAGATTTCCGGCCGTCATCAGATTCGGCAAAATGTAAATCCGGCTCGCTTGCGTGACGTGGTACGGATCCTGGCGACGCGCGAGATCGGCCTCTTCTGCGGTCTCGGTCGGATCATCATCCGGATTCGGAGGGTGTTTCATTTCCGCGTGATGCTTTCCAGGTATTTCCAAAACTTCGAGTGTTGCTCGACGAGCTGCTGTTCGGAAACCGGCAGCTTGTTCCGCAACAGGAAATCCTCGAGGGTGTTTTTGTGCAGAATGTAGTTCACGTGCAAGGTGTCGCCGCGGGCTTCGAAATAGAAGCGGTGGTCTCCGGCCCGCAGGCGATAGAACTCCTTCCCGGCACGATGGAAGCGGCCAAGCGGCTCCCGGGGATGCGCGAGATCGGCGGCGCCGAGATTGCTGATGGGGGCAACCAGCTCCAGCTGGACCAACTGACCAAGCTGGTTCAGCTCGTGCATCGCCTGCTCGGAAAACGTCACTTGGTACATGGTTTGGGCGTTGCGGCCGATCGGGTTCACCCTGTTGTCTTGGGCAACGATAACCGTTACCCGTAGACCCCGCTGCTCAGCAAGAACACAAATGAGAGGAGCCGTTTCATTGGGGACCGGAGATACCCGCTGAATGGCCACCTATCTTCACTTCATGAAAAAGCTGATCAGCCTTTGTTTAACCGGCAGCTTTGTCCTCTCGATTTCCCTCCCCGGGAAGGCGCAGGAGATGATGAGCGGCGAGAACCCGGTTGCGACCAAGGGAGCACAAACGCGGTCCCAACCCGCGAGTTCATCGACCAAGCCCCTGTCGCGAGCGGAGGAGATCCTCAAGCGCTTCGACAAAGACCGCGATGGTCGGCTCGACGAGGACGAGAAAGCGGATGCCCACGATGTGATGCTCCAGGAGCAGATGGCGAAGGAAGCACCGCCGCCCGCGGCGCAAGGGCTGGCGTATTTTCAGGAGCTCGCGCTCGAACTCTTCGACCGCAATCACGACGGCCGCATCGACGAACCCGAGCGAGCCGAGGCCACCGGCTTTGTCGAACGAGGCGATGCCACCGCGACGCGCGAGACGCTATCGAACCGATTTGATCGAAACCGCGACGGAAAATTGGACGATTTCGAACGCCGAGAGTCCGAGGCGTACGTGGTGGAACATCGCGGTGAACTGCTGAAGGAAATCCTCCTCAAGCGTTTTGATGCGAACGGCAACGGTCAGCTGGAGCCCGAGGAGAAAACAGCCCTTCGCGCCGCTTTGATGAGCGCGCCGACGCTCCCGATGGAGGTGGAGAGGGCGGCTCAGCCAACGTCCGCTGCCAAAAAACCGGGAAGCAAATCCTAGAGTGGGAACGGGTCCTTGATCCCGATGAAACGGCCTCATTCCCGGGATGCCGTGAGGCATCGGCCTTGAAGAAATTTCAGATTCCGCTCGTTGTGGCGGCATGAGGCCCTTTAACCGCATCGCACACCGTTGGTGGGCGACGTGGTTTCTGTTCGTGGTCGCGATTGCGCCCTGGCGTTTGGGGGCGGTGGAACTCGACATTCCCGTTTTGGCCGGAGGCTTTGGTATCACCTTCTACGAGGAAACGGCGCGCGAGTTCGAGAAGCTGCGACCGGGCGTGACGGTGAAGCTCTACGGCGATCCGCGCATTCAGGACAAACTGCGCGTGCGGATGATCGACGGCGATCTGCCCGATGCCGCGTTTCCGCGCGACTTGCTGATTCCGGCGTTGGTTCGTGCTGGGAAATTGCGCGATCTTTCGCCTTTGCTCGATGGCCCGAATTGGGAGGGCGACGCGCGCTGGGGGGATACTTTTCTCCCGGGCGCGCTGGACTCCTGGAAGGTCGACGGCGGGACTTATGGCGTCCCGCTTGGGTATGCCTGCTGGACGATCTTCTACAATCGGGCGTTGTTTCGGGCGAACGGCTGGGAATTGCCGCGCACGTGGGACGAATTCTTCGTCCTCTGCGAAAAAATTCGCGCGGCCGGTTTGGCCCCGGTGAGCCTCACCGGAATTTACGGATTATATCCTGACGCCTTTCTGCGTTCGGCGTACTATAACCTTGCTGGCGCCGAAGCTTGGAAGGCGCTTAACGATCTCGCACCGGGAGCACGTGCCGATCCCCGTTACGCGCGGGCGGCGGAGATTCTCCAGCGCATTACCCAACGCTACACGTTGAGCGGCTGGGAAGGGGCGACTCACACCGCGGCGCAGCTCGCTTTTTTGGAAGGGCGGGCCGCGATGACCGTGTCGGGATCGTGGATGGTGCATGAGATGGACGGAAAATTTCCCGACGGCTTCGAACTTGGCGTGATGAACTTTCCCGTCTTCGCGGATGGCGTCGCCGATCCCACGACGATTCAGGCCAGTGCGGACAACTTTTTCCTCTTCGCCACAGGCGATCCGGTGCGCGAAAAGCTGGCGCTGGATTTCCTGCGGTTTCTCACGTCACGTTCCCGGGCGGAAGCCTTCGTCAGACGCGTGGATGCGCCGGTCGCGGTGAAAGGCGTGCCGGTGGAAGCGTTCTCCCCGCGCATGCGGGAAACCATCGCTCTGATCAATCAGGCAAAGGAGGCGTTCAACATGCCTCAGGTGATGCTGCAGCCGCCCACGACGCGCCAGGTGTTGGTGGACGCGCGGCTCGATCTGATGACCGGCAAGATCACCCCAGCGCAGTTCGGGGAGCGCCTTGAAGCCGCCACGGCGACCGATCGCGCGCGCGCTTTGAATCCGGGGGTCGTGGAATACCGGCATCCGGTCGGCGGAACCTCGCTGTTGTTCGTGCTGGGAGCGCTCGCTGCGTTTCTCCTCTGGCAACGGCTGCGCGCGGCGGCGCGGAACTCCGGACTCGCGGGCCATGGCGCGGGCGCAACCTCACAGCGCGGGGCCCAAGAGGGTGAAAGCTACTTCGGGCGTTTGCGCGCACCGGTGGCGCTCGGATTTGTCGGGCCGACTTTTCTGCTCTACGCCATCCTCGTGGTCGCTCCGGCCGCGGCGGCGTTTTTCTGGGCGTTCACCCGCTGGGATGGAATGAGTCCCCGCACCTGGAGCGGGCTGTTCAATTTCAAATGGCTGCTCTTTGAGAGCGACATCTTCTGGCTCGCCCTCCGAAATAATTTTTTCCTCATGCTCGTGCCGGCGCTGGTGGTGCTGCCGCTGGCATTGCTCTTTGCTTTTCTGCTGCACCGCGGAGTTTGGGGAGGAAAAGTTTTTCGAGCGGTTTTCCTTTTTCCGAATCTGCTCGGTGGCATCGCCGCCACGCTGCTCTGGATGAGCGCTTACGAGCCCCACGGCGGCTTGATCAACAGCGGACTCGTGGCCCTCGGGAACGTCGTGCACAGCGACTGGCTGCGCTCGTTTGACGGCTATCCGTGGCTGGCGCAGAGCAATCTCTACGGATCGCTCATTCCCATCTACCTTTGGATGGCGTGCGGTTTTAATTTGATCCTCTACCTCGCCGCCATGGAAGGAATCGATCCGCAGCTGTATGAGGCAGCGGATCTCGACGGGGCTTCGGTGGCGCGCCAGTTTTTCACGATCACTCTACCGCTGATCTGGGAAGTCGTGGTGGTGTCGGCCGTGTTCATCGTGATCGGCGGGCTCAACGCCTTTGAGATGATCTGGCTGCTCACCTCGCAGGATCCGAACAGCGCAACGCACACGCTGGGCACGCTGATGGTCACGTCGATGTTCAAGGAATTTCAAATCGGACGGGCGACGGCGATCGCGGTGGTGCTGTTCACGCTGGTTTTCGCGATCAGCATCGGTGTGATGCGCGCGTTGAAACGCGAGGCGGTGGAAGCGTGAGCCAGCAAAACCCCGACCCGCTTTGAAACCGCGGCTGCAACTTTCGCGAGGCATCGTTTTTGCCACGCTCCTTGGCTACGGCGCGTGGGTGGTGTTCCCGATGGTTTGGGTGGCTTACTCGTCGTTGAAGGCGGACGCCGCGATTTTTCGGGAGGCATTTGCCCTGCCCGTGCTCGGAGAGTTACACACCGAAAATTATACCCGCGCCTGGCGGGAGGCGCGCTTCGGCGACTATTTTTGGAACAGCGTGGTGGTCACGAGCGTGTCGGTGACGCTGATTGTCGCCTTGGGCGCCATGACGGCTTACGCGCTGGCGCGTTTCTATCATCCGGCGGGGCGGTTCGTGTTCGGGCTGTTTCTCGCGGGCCTCATGATTCCCGCCCAGCTCGCGGTCATTCCCCTTTTCTTCGAGATGCGCGCGCTCGGCCTGCTGAACTCGAAGCTTGGTTTGATCCTGGTCTACACCGCGA